>WQYN01000120.1 GCA_009781225.1 Micrococcales bacterium
CGCCATTCTCCGCTGCCAGGTCGTCTCGCTGAAATCCCCGGGCAAGAATTCAGCGAACCGACCTTCTCGCGAAACCCAAGCCCCCGCGCCACGCCCACCCGCCCAGCCCCGTGCCCCCACCCGCTCACCAATCCCCACCACAAGGTCGCCATTCTCCGCTGCCAGGTCGTCTCGCTGAAATCCCCGGGCAAGAATTCAGCGAACCGACCTTCTCGCGAAACCCAAGGCCGCGCGCCACACCCAGAGGAACGTACGTCGGACGCGACGTACGTCGTTCTTGACGTACGTCAGATTTGACGTAGACTGTGCGGGTGCACTCTGAGACAACCCTTCCCGTGATCCCCGAAGGACTCGAACCGCTGTCGCCCAATCCCGGTGGAACCGGCGACCCGCGCGATCTTGTCGGCAGAACCGAGGAGCTCTCCCAGCTCCTGCGGGCCGTATCGATCGGCAACGGTGCCCATGTGACCGGCGAGCGTCGCATGGGGAAAACCTGGCTCATCAAGAAGCTCCAAGCTGAGCTCGCAGGAACCACAACGGCAATCTATGTCAGTGCAGAGACCAGCAGTCTTGCCCTCTTCGAAGGCCGTCTGCTCGGAGAACTGCGCAGGAACCGAGTCGTGCGCAGGCGCATCTCGAGCTGGGCGAAGAAGGTCGGTGGCGAGCTCAAGCTCACGGTGTTGGGGTCCGGGCTTGTCCTGAGGGCGGAGGGGTCCAAGCTGGCACCTGACCAACCGGTCCCCCGGGAGCTCGACGTGCTCGACCTCCTCAGTTCAGGCCCCAAGGGACCCGTGGTCCTCATCATTGACGAGATCACCGTCCTTTGTCATGCCCTCGGCCCGGAACGCGCAGCAGAGTTCCTCAGCGCCCTGCGCACGCGCCGGCAGTCCGGCGGTCCGCCGCTCGTGATCGCCGGTTCCATCGGACTACACCACGCCCTTGACGACTTCTCCCCTATCAACGATCTCCGGCGCGTGGTCGTTGGCCCCCTGAGGGAGACCGAGGCCCACACCCTGGCAGCGCGGCTGCTTTTGAGGATCGGCGTCGAGCCGACACCGGAGCTGGTCGCGAGGATCGTGCGGGAGACCAGCGCAATCCCCTTTTACATCCACGGTGTCGTCGCCGAAATACCCGAACGCCAGAGCCTCGACGTGGACGCCATCGTCGCGACCTGCATCGCCGAGGACACGTGGAACACCTCCCACTACGACACTCGACTTCCGGGCTACTACGGCCCCGAACGCGTCGGACTCGCGCGCGCCATCCTCGATACCGTCGCCACCTCGCAGGGCCCTCTCGACATCGACACCATCAAGGACCGGATCACCGCCCGCGACCCTGACCTGTCAGCAACCCGCGATGCCCTGATCGAGCTGCTCGACAAACTCGAGAAGGACCACTACGTCCTCAGAGAGGGCAACACCGTCCTGATGTCCTCTCCGCTGCTTACAAGGATCTGGCGCCACCACCGGTGGCTGTCGTGAGCATCCGGCCGTTCACGCCCTCCCAGGAACGCATTGAGGACCTCGACCGCCGCACTGTGGGCCGCGAGCGACTGCTCCGCATTCTCGACGAGCGCCTTCGCCTGACGGCCACCACAAAGACCCGTCAGCACACCCTCCTGGTGGGACCAAGGGGTTCGGGAAAGACCCATCTGCTCCACGTCGCACTCCATCGATCCCTGGCCGATCCGGAAGTCGCCAAAGGCCTAGCGGTCGCCCGTATCCCGGAGGACGGCGTCGGGGTGACCTCCTACACGGATCTCCTTCGGGAACTCGCCCGGGCGCTGGACCTTGACGTCGGACGAGAACGCAGCGCCGGCGTCCTTGAGCGCGCCCTCCTCGACGCGGCAGGCAAGCGCACACTCGTCATCGTCATCGAGAATCTCGATCGGATCTTTCGCTCGCTCGGCAAACCCGGCCAGCAGGATCTGCGTTCATGGGTGGAGACCACCGGACGCATCCTCATCCTCGCCGCGACTCCCTCCCTGTTCTCCTCCGTCCGCGACCGCAGCATGCCGTGGTTTGGGGGCCTGATCTGGACGCCGGTTGGAGGACTCTCCGCTGCTGAAGGACGCGAACTCCTCACCCTCCTCGCCCGGGCCAAGGGCGACGAACCTCTGGCCGAACTCCTGGAGTCCGACCGTGGAGAAGCCCGAGTGAAAGCGATCAGCCAGCTCACCGCCGGCTCGCCCAGAATCTGGATGGTCCTCTCCGACTGCCTGACAGTCGACTCCCTCGACGAGCTCATCCCCGCCATCGAGAAACTCGTCGACGAACTCGTCCCCTACTACCAGCAGCTCCTTTGGGACCTCCCCAACAACCACCAGATGATCGTCCGCCAGCTAGCCGAGGGCGCCGAGGCCGCGATGACCGCCTCGGAAATCGCCGCCGAGACAGGCCTGGCCCAACAGACCGTGAGCAAGGCCCTCAGCCTCCTCAAGGAGACCCACTGGGTCCGCGACGAGAAACTCCCCAAGAACGATGGCGACCAGCGCCTAACCTTCTACAGCCTCCGCGAGCCCATGCTCCGCCACCACTTCCAATGGCGAGCCACCCAAGGCGAACCCCTCCGCCTAATAGTCGACCTCCTAAGAGAGTGGTACGGCGCCGCAGACCTCCGGCGAGGCCTTGAACGATTGTCTCGCAGGGCTGCCGATCGCGATGGCCTCCTTGCGATCCTTGAGCGAGCTCGCAGCGGTGACCGAGAGGCGAAGATCCGGCTTCCTGCGGAGCTTTCGCCCCTTGTCAATGAAGAGGCCGAGTGATGGTTCCCACCGCCGCAGATTCGACGTCACGGTTCCAGCGAATCAAGCTCCCTGATGACCAGCGCCTCGGCAATCCGCAGGGCCCGAATCCTCCGCTCCAGGAGCGTCCGCTGGGACACCGCCCCCTTGCCCATGGTTGCCAGGGCCTTCTCGGACTTGGACAGCATCGACGACAGGGACCTAAGCGCCTCCTCCAACTCCCCCCGCGAGTAACCCGTCATCCCCCCAGTATCCCCGACACCGCACCCCCGACCGCTCCCCAACGCTGTCCCTGGGGTCCGGCAAACGGTGTCGCGAAACTTGGGAGTGCCCTGCCAGGTTTTGACCCCTCGAAAACCTGGCAGGGCACTCCCAGGTTTCGGGGGGTGGGATGGCGGGCATGGGGACAACGGTGGCGGCCTTTGCGGAAGCGGTGTCGATGAGGGTTGACCCCCGCCCAGGACAAGCCGAGCTCCGCCATCGTCCATCAACGGCTTGGTAGCCCGGCGCCAGGGTGGGCCCGGCCGGTCTCGAACCGACGACCTCTGCGGTGTAAACGCAGCGCTCTAGCCAACTGAGCTACGGGCCCGAAGGGTCAATCATGCCAGGAGTGACAGGCGGCCTACTGTGAGGGCTGTTCTTAGGACGTGGGCTTGGCGGGGGGTGGTGGGGTCGTGGGCGCAGACCTCGCGGGTTCGGGAGAGGCGGTTGCGGACGGTGTTGGGGTGTACGCCTAGGGTGCGGGCTGTCTCGCCGACGGAGCCTCCGGTGGACAGGTACGCCCAGAGGGTGGGGAGGAGTTCGGGGGAGGCCGAGGCCAAGGGGTTGTAGATCGTCTCTAGCAGCGTGGTCCGGGCGGCCGCGTCGCCCAACAGGAGGCGCTCGGGGAGGAGGTCATCGGCCAGGACGGGCCGGGGCACCCCGGGCCAGCCACGCGCCGCATCCAAGCCGGCGGAGGCGGCCTGGACCGAGGAGGAGGCAGAGGCGATGTCCCCCACCGTCGGTCCGATCACCACGCGCTCCCCCAGCCGGGAGCACAGGCCCAGGACCGCGCTCTTCAGGTCCCCCAGTCCACCAAGGACGATGACGACCCGATCCGACTGGATCCCCAGCAGAGTCATCGAGGCGGCGCGTCGCACAGCCCGGCGCAGCTCGACCACGTCAGCCGCCCCGACGGGGCCGCCTACCGAGGCCGCCACGCCCAGCACCGAGCCTTCACCCGTCCACCCCAGGGCGGCAGCCCGGGAGGTCAGCGATCTGCTCTCCTCGGCCCGCAGGAGGCCATCGACGAGCAACGCTTCCAGGCGGGCATCCCATTGCCCCCGCGACTCGGCCGCCCGCGCGTACACCAGGGCAGCGGCGAAGGCAAAGTCCCGCGAATAGGTCAGCAGCGCCGAACGCAGTTCGCCGCCTTGTCCGCTTGCGGCCAGACCCTCGGCGTCTTCCTCGATCACCTCCATGCCCATCTTGAACAGCTGGAGCGTGTGCTGGAGGGAGACCGACTGGGTTAGCTCCGCGGGCGCGGCGGCGAAGATCTCCATTGCCGTCGGAGGCGAGGAGTCGGGCCGCTCACACCAAGAGATGAAAGCGCTGATTGACGCCCGGACCACCAACCCCACCGACGACTGATGCTGCGGTGACAGATCGCGGTACCACTGAGACGACGCCGAGACCCGCCGAAGCACCAGTCCGACCAAGCGGTCCGCCCGCGAGCGCAGTCGGCTCACACTCGTGGCGGAGATTGCCCCGTGGGATACGGCCATAGAGCCCCAGCATAGGGGCACGGAACCCACCGTGATCGTCCACCCCAGGGAAAATCCCCTACCCCAGTGTCCCCAAACGTCCCCGCCGTGGGCTAGTTTGTTCCCAAAGAACGCAATGCGCCCCCAACCGGGCGCGAAGACGAAAGGGAAAAAACAAACGTGGCCGTGACCGACTCCCTCGACGTGGCCGAACGCGTCGGATTGACCGCGGGTCAGCTGGTCCAAGAACTCGGATACGACGATGACGTCGACTTCGACCTCCGGGAGGCGATCGAGGAGATCACCGGACAGGAGCTCGTTGATGAAGATTGGGATGACGTGTGCGACGCCACGATCATCTGGTGGCGAGACGGGGACGGGGATTTGACCGACACCCTCGTCGACGCGCTCGCCATCCTCGAAGACGGCGGGGCCATCTGGGTCCTGACCCCCAAGGCGGGCCGCGGAGGACACGTCGAGCCCGCAGAGATCGCCGAGGCCGGCCACACCGCAGGCCTCCATGCCACCAGCTCGATCTCCGTCGGTCCCGAATGGGCTGGCACGCGCCTGACCGCGCGCGGGCGCAAGAAGGCCTAGGCTTCCCTCGCGCTCATGGATTCCGTCCTGGCTGACCTCGTCGAGATCATCGCCGAGGAGACGGGGCTACCGGCCGCCGACATCCTGCCCACCCACCGCTTCGCTGACGACCTCGACCTCGACCCACTCGGCGTCTTCACGATCATCACCCTCGCCGAGGACAAGCTCAAGCGGGCCGTCGCCGACGCCGACATCAGGACCATCCAGACCGTAGGTGACGCCGCGACCCTCCTAGCCGACTTGGTGTAGCCAGCGGACGGGGGCTCCGGCGCCGGCGTAGCGGAAGGGTTCGAGTTCGTCGTCCCAGGCTTGGCCGAGGGCTAGGTCGATCTTGCGGCGGGTGGCGATGAGGTCCCCACCGGTGTCGAAGGCGGCGCGGATGCGGTCCTCGGGGATGAGGGCGTTGCCGTGGACGTCGATGGGCGAGTGGAAGATCCCCAGCTCAGGGGTGTGGCACCAGCGCGAGCCGTCGGCGCCGCGGGAGGCTTCCTCGGTGACCTCGAACCTCAGGTGAGCCCAACCGCGCAGGGCCGAGGCCAGGCGCGCGCCAGTGCCCTGATCGGCCTGCCAGGAGAGTTCTGAGCGTAGACAACCAGGAGCAGCGGGCTGGTCCGTCCACGTGAGGGACACCCGCTGCGCGAGGATATTGCTCGCCACCCACTCGACGTGTGCACACATGGCACGCGGCGAAGAATGGACATAGAGCACGCCGCGCGTCGTAACACCTGTCATCGTCGGCCTCCTTGAGTGGTTGTTATGCGAGATACGTCTTCCCCTACGACCTCGCCCATCTCAAGGGCACGAACGGCGACATCGGTCGCCACGCGACGTGCTGGTCCCATCATGCCGTATCGACGGGGGTTTGTCACGCGCAGACTGCGCGGTGGCTTGGATTACCGGGGAGCGCTGGCCATGGGAAGCTCGCGGACGGCTTGCATCGCCTTCTTGCGGGCGAGGCGGTCGAGACGGTCGAGGTAGAGCTTGCCGTCGAGGTGGTCCACCTCGTGTTGGAGGCAGCGAGCCATGAGGCCTGTGCCCTCGACCATGACGTCGTCTCCGTTGACGTCGATTCCGACGACTCGGGCAAACTCTGCGCGTCGGGTGGGGAACCACAGGCCCGGCACGGACAGGCACCCCTCATCGCCGTCCTGGTGCTCCTCGGACAGCTCGACGATCTTCGGGTTGAGGATGCAGCCGACCTCGTCTTCGATGTTGTAGGAGAAGGCCTGCAGGCTCACCCCTATCTGGTTGGCCGCGAGTCCCGCCCGGCCCTCGCGGTCAACGGTTTGGATGAGGTCGTCAACCAAGTCCCGCACCGCCTTGTCGAGGGAGGTGATCGGTTCGCAGGCAGTGCGCAGGACGGGGTCGCCGATGATGCGAATCTCGCGGATGGCCATACCCCAATCTTTCCATCTCAGTCGCCTTCCGGCGACCGGGCCCAAAGTCCCGGTACCAACCCTGGACACGACGATAATCGCGGTATCGCCGAGTTTGCCGCCCAACAAAAAGCGTCCTGACCCGCCGGTTCACACTGTGAGCTGGGGCTAAGGTACCCTGAGGTGACATCGCGACGGCCACCTGGGCCGTGCGCGCGTCGTCAAGGAAGAAGGCAAACATGTCTGGTGGACACCCGGCCCCCACGGCCTCGAAGCAAGACCCCATGCCCACGGGGCCCGAGGCCATCCGCAATGTCGTCATGGTCGGAACCTCCGGGTCGGGCAAGACGACCGTCGTCGAGGGGCTCTTAGTCGCCATCGGCGCGATTCCCCGGCTTGGATCCGTCGAGAAGGGGACCACCGTCACCGACTACGACGAAGTCGAGCGCAAGACGAGTCGCACCGTGGGAGCGGCCCTCGCCCCCATCATCTTCGAGGGAACGAAGATCAACATCATCGACTCCCCCGGCTACGCCGACTACCTCGGCGATCTGCGCGCCGCCATCCGCGCGGCCGACGCCGCGGTCTTCACGATCTCGGCGGTCGACGGAGTCTCCGGCGCCACGCGCCTGCTGTGGGATGAATGCGCCCGCGTCAACCTCCCGCGCACCATCCTCATCACCAAGCTCGACAACCCGCGTGCCGACTACGACGCATGCGTCCAAGGCTGCCAGGACGCATTCGGTTCCTCGGCCTTGCCGATGCTCATCCCCGTCTACAAGGGCGAGGGTGAGGTAGTCGCCCTCATGAACGTCCTGACCGGCAAGGTCGTCGACTTCTCCTCGGGCACCGGCGCCGTCCGCGACCCCGCCGACTCCGAGGCCGACACCCTCGAGTCCGCCCGCGAAGCCTTCATCGAAGCCCTCGTCACCGAAGCCGATGATGAGGCCCTCATGGACGCCTACCTCGAAGGTGACGAGCTCGACCCCCAGCAGCTCAAGGACGACATCGGCATCGCGATCGCCAACGCCTCCTTCCACCCGATCATGCCGATGGCGGCGCCGGGCGGGATTGGAGCCCTCGAACTCCTGTCACTGATCCACGACTCCTTCCCGCCCCCCACCAAGTCCGTGATCCCCGAGACGGTGGCGGGGGGCGGGACCGCTGTCGAGCTGTCCTGCGACCCCAAGGGCCCCCTCATGGCTCAAGTCGTCAAGACCACCGC
>WQYN01000121.1 GCA_009781225.1 Micrococcales bacterium
AGGGAAGGGGAAGGGGCGGGGGAACGGGGGGAAGGGAAGGGGAAGGGGCGGGGGAACGGGGGGAAGGGAAGGGAAGGGAAGGGAAGGGGAACGGGTTGGGGGAACGGGCGCACCCCTCAGCTGTGGTGGGAGTACATCTCTTCGATGACGTCGCCATAGTCGCGCAGGACCATGGAGCGCTTTACCTTCAGCGAGGGGGTGAGATAGCCGTTGAGCTCGGTGAAGTCGCCGGGGATGATGGAGAAGCGGCGGATGGACTCGGCGCGAGAGACGGCCTCGTTGGTACGGTCCACGGCCCGCTGGATGCTCGCCTGGACCTGGTCGTTGCGGCGGGCGGCTTCGATGTCCATCTCGGGGAGACTGTGGATCTTGAGCCAGCCGGGCAGCATCTCGGCGTCGAGGGTGATGAGGGCCGCGACATAGGGCTTGGCGTCGCCGACCACGACACACTGGGAGACAAGCGGGTGGCCGCGAAGCCGATCCTCCAGGAGCGCGGGGACCACGTTCTTCCCGCCCGCGGTCACGATGATCTCCTTCTTGCGACCGGTGATGAACAGGTAGCCGTCGTCGTCAAGGGTGCCGACATCGCCCGTGAGGAACCAGCCGTCCTCGTCGAAGGCCTCGGCGGTGGCCTCCGGGTTGTTGCGGTAGGTGGTGAAAACGTTGACACCCTTGGCGAGCACTTCGCCATCGTGCGCGATTGCAATGGAACAACCGGGGAAGGGGATGCCGACGGACCCAATCTTTTGGCGCGACGGACGATTCACGACGATGGGCGCCGTGGTCTCCGTCAAGCCATAACCTTCGAGGACCGTCAAGCCGATGCCGCGGAAGAAGTGCCCGAGCCGCTCGCCCAGCGGCGCCCCGCCCGAGACGACGTACTCGGCCTTCCCCCCCATCGATTGTCGGATCTTCGAGTAAACAAGCCGGTCAAAGAGCGCGCGCTGAGCCTTGATGGACGATGACGGCCCGTGCGGTGTCTCCAGAGCGCGGGAGTAGACAATCGCGGCTTTGGCGGCGCGGCGGAAAAGCTTGAGTTTCGCGCCGGTGCCGGCTTTTTGCTCAGCGGCGTTGTAGACCTTCTCCATGACGCGCGGGACCGCGAGGAGGAAGGTCGGCCGGAACGATTCCATGGAGGGGATGAGGGTCTTGGTGTCGGGGCAGTGGCCGATCACGGTCTTGGAGGAGATCGTGAGCACCTCGATGAATCGGGCGAAGACGTGGGCCAGCGGGAGGAAGAAGAGGGTCCGGGCGGTGGGCTGGCAGATGACGTGGCGAAGCGTGGTCTCGGTGAAGTCGAACTGGGTGTTCTCTGCGAGGCGGACAAACTGGGCGTGGTCCAGTTCGGTCCCCTTGGGGCGCCCGGTGGTACCCGACGTGTAGATGATCGTCGCGAGGCTATCGAGGTGCACATTGGCCAGACGTTCATCGACTTGGGTGACGGGAATCGGGCGCCCCACGGTTTTGAGGGCCTCAACGTCGCCGGACTCGATCTGCCAGACACGAGTCAGGCCCGGGATGTCAGCGCGTGCGGCGTCGACGAGGAGGCGATGGGAGTCCGTCTCGACTACGGCTGCCTTGACCGCGGAGTCGGAGCAGATCCAGCGGATCTGGTCGACCGAGGAGGTCTCGTAGATGGGGACGGATACCGCGCCGGCGGCCCAAATCGCGTAGTCGAAGAGGGTCCACTCGTAGCGGGTGCGGGACATGAGCGCGACGCGGTCGCCGGGGTCGACTCCCAGGGCGATAAGGCCTAGGGCAACGGCCTTCGCCTCGTCGATGAACTCACGGGTCGTGACGGGAGACCAGACGCCCGGGGAACGCTGGACTTCGATGAGCGTGCGGTCGCCGTCTTCGCGGAGTCGACGTTCGAGGAGGGTCCACGTGTTCCACGTGGGGTCGACGTCGGTCGCGGGGGCAATGGTGATCTGGTCCATTTCAGGGGCTCCGTTGTCGCGTGCAGAACTGGGCAAACATGGAGGTCGTCCCCGATCCTAGGGCACCAGCCTGCAGGCGTATCGGAGGCGGGAGCCCACTGTCCGCAGTCCACAATGACGACCGGGCGACACGCAGCTGTTTCTCCAGGCCCTACTGCACCTTGATCTTGTCCGCGACGGTGACGGTGGTCTTCTTCACGGCCTTGTCGTAGGGGGTGAAGGTGACCTTGACGGTGTACGAGCCCTTGGGGAGCTTGGGGAGCTTGAACCTCTTGGAGTACGCCGCGTGCGTTTTGTACTCGACGGACTTCTTGCCGACCGTGACAGTGAGCTTTCCCTGCAAAGTGCCGGGCGCCGGGTCGTGGGGAACCTTGACCCTGACCCGGACATACCCGGTCGCCCGGTCAGGCGTCGCCGTCACCGCCGGCTTGATGGGACCGACAAGGACCCGACCGATCACGTCCTCGAAGGTGCGGTATCCGGGCTCTTCAACGGTCATGGCAACCCTGAGGATGTGGCCCTGATCGGCCGCTTGGACCGTGTAGGTGGCGCCGGTGGCCCCAGGGATGGGCTTTCCATCTCGCCGCCACTGGTAGGCGGCGTGAGACTTGACCGGCGAGGCGTTTGCGATTCGGAGCGTCTTGCCGACGATTCCCTTCCCGGTCACCGTGAGAGGGTTCGCCACGGTCGAGCCCGGGACCCAGATCTCAGTGGAGGCCGCCTCGCCGGAAGGGGAGGTAATCGCGAGACGCAGGTTCAGGCTGCAGCCGGTGTCAATCGGACGAGTGGTGTAGGTCGCGTTGGTGGCCCCAGGAATCTCGACGGGGTCGGCCTGCGTCCAGGGCTTCGTTTGACGGCACAGCCACTGGTAAGCGAAGCCCCATCCCGGGGGAGGGCCCTCATGGGAGAAGGTGGCACCCCAGGGCACAGCCCAGTCCCGTACCTGCCGCGCCGTAGCTCCCTCGACGTTCCAGCGGTGGGGAACAGGGAGTTGATCGATGATCGGTTGCGGCTCGCCCTTCGCATCCTCCCGGGCCGTGAAGGACATGACGTCTCGGTCCGGCAGGCTCACGACGATCACAGGGAAGACCCTCTCCCCGATCATCTCCGGCACAATGACAAGGCTCGCCCCTCGGCCAAGAACCTTGAGGCCGTCAGTCCAGGTGACAGAGATCGTGACCCCCGAAAGCTTGGAAATGCCGGCAGGGAACTCGGCGCGCAGCGTGCACCCAGGCGCGTAGCAACCCGTGATCACCGGAGTCGGCACCTTCCCGACCGTCACACCTGCCTTGCTCCGGGGCAAGGCCGGGACGTCGACTCTCACCCTTCCGTTCTTCGACTCCGCAGGAAGACTGACGATGGCGATTCTCGACGCCCGTGCGGACCTCACCGTGACCTGAGCGACGAACGGCGGAACGCCGGGAATGAGGTAACTCCCGTCCGCCTGAACCAGGCCTCGGTAGCAGGTACCTCGCCGCCGGTCGAGCGCATCCACCGTACGAAAGCCCGGGAGGTAGTCCATCCACGCCACACAGGCCTCCGCCGTGAGACGGTCGGACGCTCTCACGCCGGCGACCTTCCCGCTGATCGTCACTGTGGAGTAGAAACCGACCATCGTGACAGTCTTCGCCTTCACCGCTCCACTCGCGCGCGTCCTGACCACCCGCGATGGGTCATCTGTTGGCAGGTTGCCGAGGCGGCCCGGCGCCTGGGTGGGGGAGTAGCCCGGCACGCGGGCCATGATGTAGTACCCCGTGTTGGGCTTGAGCCCCGTGAGCTTGTACGTCCCCTTCGAGGAGATCAGCGCCGTGGCCGCCGGCGCGATCCACCCGTCCCAATCCTTGTGCTTGGCCGGAGGCACCTCCCAAGCCTCCACAAATCCCGCCTTCACAGCCCTGCGCTCTGGGTCGCGAACCTTGCCGACGATGACGGCCCTCGCCTTTGGGGCCCCAGTGGCCGGCGCGTGGACCACGACTCCCGGCGCCGCGACGCCGGCATGCCCAGGTGCGGCAACCGGCAGTCCCAGGGCAGCCGCGGCAAGAACAATGAGAGCGAGTCGGGCGATGGTCTTCATGATGGGGCACCAATCAAGCGAGAAGGGCTGAGGTCGGGGCGGCACCCCCCACACCCGCCACGAGAGAGTGGAAACCCGACAACTAACAGCTACGACAGCGCTCTTAATTGTCGGGTTTCCACTCGCTCGACGCGTGGGGGGAGGGGGTTGGGCCTACTGAACTACTAGCTTGCGCTTGGCGTTCAGGGTGGTCGAGGCGACAGCCTTGTCCTTGGGGGTGAAGGTGACCGTGACCTTGTGCTGTCCCTTGGGGAGCTTGGGGAGGGTGAACGTGAAGCTACCCATGTCGGTGGCCTTGAGGGCCTTGGAAACGGTCTTCTTGCCCACCTTGACCTTGAGGGTCCCGACGAGTCCGGCGACATCGTTCAGGGGATCATCGAGAATCTGAACGGTGACGGGAATCTGGGCCTTCTGAGAGGTCTTGGTCGCCTTGCTGGGGACGGTCGCCGTGATGGTCGGCTTCACCTTGGGGACAAGGATCCGGCCCACGACCGTGTCGAGCGTGCGGTACCCACCGGCCTTGGCCACGACGGACAAGGTGATGATGCTGGCCTTGTCGGCCGCGGTGAGCGTGTAGCTCGGGCTCGTCGCACCGGTGATCGGCAGCGTGTCGCGGAGCCACTGGTAGGAGGGGCTGAACTCGGCGGCGGGGGGGTTGAGCACCTGGAGGGCGGTGCCGATCGTGCCCACTCCGGAGACCGTCATCGTCCGAGTGTCAATGTCGCGGGAATCGACGGCGAGGTTCGGGTTCCAGATGCGCGTGTTGCCCGTCTGGCCCTGAGGGCCTGTGGCGTCGATTTGGGCGGTGATGGTGCAGCCGATGTTCCCCAGGGTCGTCTCGTAGGTCGGGTTGGTGGCGCCGGCGATGACGCGGCTGTTGCACATCCACTGGTAGGAGTAGTTCCACCCGCTTGGCGGGGCTTCGAGGGAGTAGGTCTGCCCCCAGGGCTGCTTGACCGGGGTGGGGTCAAGAGCGAGGGGCGCCTCCACTCCGTGGATCCGGCCCGGGAGCGGGATGGAGGTAACGGAGGGGTCCGAGTCGAGGTTGTGGCGGCCCGGCACAAACGAGACGATGTCCCTGTCAGAGACGCTCGTGACGACGATGACGTGGATCCCACGCTTGCGGATCATGGTCTGGTCAAGGGAGAGGACGGGACCGCGGTCGAGGATCCTCGAGCCGTCAGTCCAGACGTAGGTGTTAGTGGTGGCCGGGCCAGCAGGCGCCGGTGTTGTGGGACGGGCAGTCAGCTCGAACCCAGGGGCGTAGTAGCCCCAGACCTCGACGCTGGGGACCTTGACGGCCGGCGGCTTGGTCCGGGCGAGCGCTCCGAAGTTCTGCGTCACCTTTCCATCCTTGGTCTTCGTCTGAACATCGACGATGGCGATTCTCGACGCCCGTGCCGAGGACACCTTGACCTGGGCTACTGCCGAGGGGACACCGGGAATGAGGTACGAGCCGTCCTTGGCAACGTAGCCGCGGAAGCAGTAGCCGCGGTAGGCGAGGGTGAAGTCTTCGGAGTCGAGGTAGGACATCGGGTAGGAGGTGCAGGCCTCGACGGTGACCTTGTCTGCCTTCTTATGGCCGGCGATGCGACCGACGATGTTGACTCCGCCCTTGTCGAGCTTGATGGTCGAGGCGGACTTGACCTTGTTGTCGGCCAGGGTCTTGACCTCGGCGGTCCTTGGGTTGAGCTCGTAGGGGTGGTTGGCGGCGCGGTTGCCCACCCAGGTGGTGCGGTGGTCCGGCGAGCCGGCCATAACGTAGTAGGCGGTGTTGGGGAGGAGCCCCGTGACCTGGTAGGTGCCTTTCGAGGTGAGAGGCACGGTGGCGACGGGAGCGCCGCCGTCGGGAGCGAGACGGCCTTCGCGGCTCCAGATCTCAACGAACCCCGACGTCACCGCCTTTCCCTTCGAGTCGACGACCTTGCCGGTCAGGGTGGCCTTGCCCTTGGCGGCCTGGGCGGCGGGAGCCGCGAGGCCCGATGCCGGCACGGCAAGCGTGGCGGCCAGTGCCAGGGATGCGACGGCGCTGAGCAAGAGCGCGGGACGAGTGCGTAGCATGTGAGTCTCCTTGGTTAGTCGGGGGCTGTTGCGCCCGATTGGCTAACCGTACAAGACCCGGCTCCGAAGCGAAATGGGGAGAACTACCCTACCGGGTATCTTCCTCTAAGGGCAGAGGTCAGCGAACCACGACCTTGCCCTTTGGGTTGAGGGTTCCCTTGGAGATCGCCTTGTCTGTGGGGGTGAAGGTGATGCTCACCTTGTGTTTGCCCTTGGGGAGCTTGGGCAAGGTGAGGGTTACGCTACCAAGGTCAGCGGCCTTGAGGGTCTTGGAAACCGACTTCTTGCCCACCTTGACCTTGAGGGTGCCCGCGAGCCCCACTTCCCCGTTCCAGGGATCGTCGAGGATTTGGACGGTGATGGGGAGCTTCGCCTGCTGCTTGGTGGCCACCGCCTTCGAGGAGACTTTCGCGGTGATGGTCGGCTTTACTGGGGCCACAAGGACACGGCCGATGACGGCATCAAGTGTGCGATAGCCGCTGGCCTTGGCGATCACCGAGACGGTGACGATGCTTCCCTTATCGGCGGGGGTCAGAACGTAGGACGTCCCTGTCGCACCGTTGATGGGCAAGGTGTCACGGAGCCACTGGTAGGAGGGGGCAAACGTAGCTGCTGGAGGATTGACAAGTTGCAGGGTGGCGCCGATTGTGCCGGGCCCTTGGACTGCCATCATCGCCGGATCAATGTCACGAGAGTCGACGATGATCGCGGGGTTGACAATGCGACGGGTTCCCCCCTGGCCGGAGGGGCCGTGCGCGTCGATCACGACGGTCAGGGTGCAGCCGATGTTGGCGAGCACCGTGTCGTAGGCTCCGGTGATGGCCCCGGGGATTTGACTGTTGTTGCACATCCATTGGTAGTCGTAGGTCCATCCCGTGGGGGGGTCTTCAGCAGCGTAGGAGCGTCCCCACGGCTGCTTCTTCTCTGAGGGAACAAGAGCTAGAGGTCCGTCAGCCCCATGGATGCGGCCGGGGAAGGGGATGGTGTCGACGCTGGCTTCTTCTCCGGCGAGGTTGTTGCGGCCGGGGACAAAGGCGGCGATGTCACGGTCAGCGATGCTGGCAATGACGATGGGATGGACTATCGCGCCCATCATGGCCTGCGTCACCGCCAGGGTGGGCCCGCGGTCGAGGATTGTCCCTCCGTCGGTCCACACGTAGGACATGGTGACCGGCGGACCTGAGGGCAGGGGAGCCGTCACGCCCGCGGTGAGCGTGAAGCCCGGGGCGAAGTAGCCGGAAACCGAGACGGTGGGGACGTTGATGGCCGGAGCCATAGTCCTGGCCAGGGCTGCGAAGTTTTGGGTCGCCACGCGGTTCTTCGCCTTCGCGAGCATGTCGACGACGGCAATCCTCGACGCCCGTGCCGAGGAAACCGTGACAGCCGCGACAGCTGAGGCCATGCCGGGAACCATGTAGGAGCCATCTCTAGCCACGAATCCGCGGTAGCAATAGCCGCGGTTGGCAGGGGAGAAGTCCTGGACGTCAAGGTAGGTCACCATCATGTCAGTGCAGGCCAGCACGGTTACTTTGTCGGCCTTCTTGTGACCGGCGATGCGACCGGTGAGGGTGTACCCACCCTTGAGAAGC
>WQYN01000122.1 GCA_009781225.1 Micrococcales bacterium
GAGGATCGTCAAGGCCCGCCGGGCATCGCCTCCTGCCATCCGCAGGATCGCCTCCCGCGCCGGCTCCTCGACCGACACACGGCCGCCAAACCCACGCTCATCGTCAAGCGCGCGGTCAAGCAGAGCCGACAGGTCGCCATCGTCCAGGGGGTTGAGCCTGAGGAGCAGCGAGCGGGACAAAAGGGGCGTGATCACGGAAAACGAAGGATTCTCCGTCGTCGCGGCGATGAGAGTGATCCAGCGGTTCTCGACCGCCGGGAGCAGCGCGTCCTGCTGGGATTTCGAGAACCGGTGGACCTCGTCAACAAAGAGCACCGTCTCTTTGCCTGAGGTTGCCAGCGCTCGCCGAGCGTGCACGATGACGTCCCTCACCTCTTTGACGCCCGCTGAGACCGCAGACAGCTCGACAAAGGCGCGCCCGCTGCCTCGCGCCACGAGGTAGGCGAGGGTCGTCTTGCCCGTCCCAGCCGGCCCGAACAAGATGACTGAGGCGGGAGCGACGCGGCCGTCGGTCCCACCGTCCACGAGGCGTCGCAGGGGCGACCCCTCAGCGAGGAGGTGGTCCTGCCCCACGACCTCCTCCAAGGTGCGCGGGCGCATCTTGACCGCGAGCGGGGCGCCAGGGCGGATTGCTGGCAGCCCTGACTCGTCAGCCCCCTGAGCTTCGAACAGGTCCACACCGACAGCCTACGACGGGGCTTACGCTGGACCCATGTTTTCCCGCCTCGCCCGTGGCATCGACCGCCGCCCGGTCCTCACCCTCCTCGTTTGGTTCGGGCTCGTCGCGGTCTGCGCAGCGGTCGCCATGTTCGGGGTGACAGGCGAGGGAGTCTTTGGGCGAGTCGCCTCGGACCTGCCCGTGACCCCCGGGGCGGAGTCGACTCGGGCGGATGAGTTTGTCCAGGCCGAAGCCCCAAAGGGGACCTCCTACACGGTCATTGTCCGCGGCACTGACCTTGGGGACCAGACAGCCGTCGCGCCCCTCATGCCGCTCCTGGCCTCCACCGCGCAGGACCTGCTCGCTCTCCCCGAGGTCGCCTCCGTGGTCTTCCCCATGGCCCTGCCCGGTGGTCTGATGAACCCGGCGGCCGCAGCGCTCATCGCCGAGGATGAGGGCGGTTTCCTGTTCGTCGCCACGCTGGAACACGACCTTGACCCCGATGCGCACGATGACGCCTGCCTCCTTGTTGAGGCACACCTGAGTGAGTTGGTCACGCAGCTTGAGCGCCTCCCTGGGGTGACCGCGACCCTCGGGGCGGGGCCGATGGTACTCAGGGCCATCCTCCACCAGATGGAAGAAGACCTGTCTACAGGGGAGATGATCTCCCTGCCCATCGCCTTCCTCGTCATGATCATCGTCTTTGCCGGATTCGCTGCGGCCTGTCTGCCTCTTCTGGGGGCGTTGGCCTCGATCGGCTCGGCACTTGGCGCCATCTACCTGCTGACCTACATGACGGAGCTGCACACCTCGGTCATCAACATCGTGACCGTCATCGGGGTGGGGCTGTCGGTGGACTATGGGTTGCTGGTCGTGTCGCGGTTCAGGGAGGAGTTGCGGGCGGCGGCGGGTGGGCAGGCCCCAGCGTCTGGTCTCGGGGGGCAAGATCCCGTCGTCTCGACGGCACTGACCCGCACCCTGCAGACGGCAGGGCGGACCGTCATGTTCTCCGCGTTGACCATCGCGGCGGCGATTGCCGGGCTCGCAGCCTTCCCAGCGCCCATGCTCCGCGCCTTTGGGTTGACGGGGATTGTCGTAGTGCTCATCGCGTTGATGACGGCGATCACACTGGTCCCAGCGTGCCTGCGACTGCTGGGGACGCGCCTGGCCAAGCCTTCCCCGCTGACTCGCATCCCCGTCATCGGACGACTCATTGCTCACCGAGGGGAAGCGGCGCCCGAACAGGGAGTGTTCTCTAAGCTCGCGGGGATTGTGCAAAAGGCGCCCGTGCTCGTCATCGTCCTGGTTCTGGGAGGGCTCGCGGTGCTGGCCTGGCCCGCCCAACACGTCCAACTACGCAACTCCTCCTACGACCTGCTGCCGGCCGGGACACCCATTCGCGACTTCCTGCACGAGATTGATCGGGAGTATCCGGCCGTCGGGACGCCAGCGATCACGCTCGTCAGTAAGGGCGGGTATGAGGAGACCGAGGCGTGGGTGTCGGCTTCGGTGAGGAGCGTTCCCCATGTTGCGGGGGCGATCACCTCCCCGCGCGAGGGGTACACCCAGGTTGCGATCCGCCTCGATGTGGCGGATGCGCTGGGACCCGAGGCCAAGGCGACCGTCGCGGAGATTCGCGCCCTGGATGCCCCCTTCGAAGTGTTGGCGACTGGGCCGGCGCCGACCCTCGTGGACTACCTGGAGGCGATCGCCCGCGGGGCGCCTCTTGCGATCGCTGTCATCGCCGCGGCGACAATGCTCCTGCTGCTCGCGATGTCTCGGTCGCTGCTCATTCCGTTGACGGCGCTCTTGTCGAACACGGTCACCCTCCTGGCCTCGCTGGGCGTGGCGACCTGGCTCTTCCAAGATGGCCATCTGGCCCACATCCTCCGGTTTGATCCCGTGCCGGGGTTGGAGTCCTACATCGTGGTCCTGATGTTTGTTTTCGGCTTTGGCCTGGCGATGGACTATGAGGTCTTCCTCATTTCCCGCATCAAGGAGGCCCATGACGCTGGGATGGACACCAATGAGGCCGTCCGGTTCGGCCTCCAACGCTCGGGGCGCATCATTACCTCAGCTGCCCTCATCATTGTCCTGGTCTTCTCCGGTTTTGCCGCGGGACGCCTCATTGTTATCAAGGAGATTGGTCTCGGCCTGGCCATCACCGTCATCATCGACGCCACCTTGGTACGCATGCTCCTGGTGCCCGCCACCATGACCGTCCTGGGCCGCTGGAACTGGGCCGCCCCTGCCTGGATTAAGCGTCTGGGCACGTCCACAATGTGAGATGCGCCGCCCGCATGTCGGGAAACGAGGGAGAATCTTCCCAGCTCGCGCGGGTGTCTTGCACGCCTGCGCCTCAAGACCACATACCCGAACTCTCCCAAGGAGGGGAAGCAAGAAATGATCAGTGGATCTACACGCAGAGCGTGGATTGCGGCCAGCGCCGCAGCAGCGCTCGTCCTCACGCTGGGCGCCTGCGGAGGCGGCGGCGGTGGCGGCGGCGGTGGCGATGCCTCCTCGATCGTCATCGACACGACCTTCGACATCAAAACGGCTGATCCGGCGCGCGAATACGAGCCGACCGGCCAGATCGTTGTCAAGGCCCTGTATGACACGCTCCTGACTTTCGCCGAGGGCGATATCACGACCCCCATCCCCGACCTGGCAGCCAGCTACACCTACAACGATGACCTCACCGAGTTCACCTTCACCCTCGCCGAGGGCCGTGTGTTCAACGACGGATCCCCGGTGACCGCGGATGACGTCGTCTTCTCCTTCCAGCGGCTCCAAGGCCTCAAGGGCAACCCGTCCTTCCTTGTCGACGGGATCACCGTCGAGAAGGTGGACGATTCGACCGTCAAGATGACCACTGCTGAGTCAAGCCCTGCTCTGCCGGCCATCCTCGCGACCCCGTCCACCGGCATCGTCTCCCAGGCGCTTGTCACGGCCAACGGCGGGACCACCGATGAGGCCGACGCAGCCGAGGACTTCCTCAACGCGACCTCCGCCGGCTCGGGACCCTACATCTTCGAGAAGTTCGACATGCAGACCGAAGTTGTCCTGCTGAAGAACCCGAAGTACAACGGTCCTCAGAAGCCCAGCTACGAACGCGTCATTCTCCGTAACACCGAGCCGCCGACCCAGAAGATGAACGTGGAGCGCGGCGACTCCCAGGTGGCTCTCGGTCTGTCAGGCGACCAGGTCACCTCGCTCGCGGACGGAGTCGAGCTGGAATCTGTCCCCTCGGCCACGGTCGTGTTCCTCTTCGCCAACAACAACCCGGCGATCAGCGAACTCACGGCGAACCCCGACACGGTCAGGGCCATCAAGGCCGCAATCGACTATCCCGGCCTCCTTGAGATCGCCGGAGAAGGCGCCGGCCAGGCCACGAGCCTGATCCCAACCCAGTTCCTCGGCACCCTCCCCCAGGAGGAGGCCATGACCAGGGACCTTGAGACCGCCAAGGAGCTTGCTGCCGCAGCGGGGATCGTTGGGAAGTCCATCACCTTGTCCTTCCCCAACGACATTGACCCCACCGGTCTCCAGATGACGACAGTCGCCGAGCGCGTCCAGGCTCAGCTCGCCGAGGCCGACATCACGGTCGACCTCGCCCCTGCCCCCTTCGGCACGGAGATCGACGCCTATCGCAACGGCGAGGAAGTCATTGGCCTGTGGTACTGGAACCCGGATTACCTCGACCCCGCGAACTACCTCGCCTTTGGCCCCGGCCAGACGGTCGGCTTGCGGGCCGGGTGGCCGGAGGATGCGAACGCTGCGATCTCCGACCTCGTTGCCCAGGGATACACCACCGGTGACCACGACGCCCGCAAGGCCCTCTTCGAAGAGTGGGGCCGGAAGATGAACGCCGAGTCTCCCTTCATCCCGCTCCTCCAGCCCTCTTCCAACATCGCCTACCAACCCTCCGTCACAGGCGTGAGCTACAACCCGGTCTGGCTCATCAATGTCGCGGCCCTCGGAGCCAAGTAGCTCCCAGGCTGACCCCAACCTGCCGGCCATTCCCTCCGATGGCGGCGGGGCGGTTGTCGGCGGCGCAGCGGATTCTCCCGAAGGATCCGCTGCGCCGCTGCGCCGCCACCACACGCTGGCCCGCTACGTCGTACGGCGACTCTTGCTCGCCGTCCTCCTACTCTTCGGGCTCACACTCGTCACCTTCAGCTTGACGAACCTTGTCCCCGGTGACCCCGTCGCGGCCGCGCTGGGCCAACGAGCCGCCGACGACCCCGCCATCACCGCACGCTTCCGCGCCGAATACGGCCTGGATAAGTCCCTTCCCCAGCAGTACTTCGCCTACGTTGGCCGCCTTGTCCACGGCAACCTCGGCGTCTCCTGGCAGACCCACCGTCCCGTCGCACGAGACCTCGCCCAAGCCGTCCCCGCGACCATGGAGATCGCCTTCGCCGCGATCCTCTGCTCAACCCTCATCGGCCTCGCCTTGGGCGCCTGGGCCGCCCACCGACGCGGCAAACTCGCTGACCAAGCGCTGCGCGTGTTCTCTCTCATCGGCATTTCTGTGCCCACCTTTTGGACCGCCATCGTCTGCTTCTATCTCTTCTACTACCGGCTCAAGTGGGCTCCTGGCTCGGGCCGCCTGTCCCCCGGCGCGCTCGCCCCGCCCAAACGCACCGGCCTCCACACGCTCGACGCGCTCCTGGCCGGCGACTTCGCGACCTTCACTGACGCGGCCGCCCACCTTGCTCTCCCCGTCATGGTGCTGACCTTGTACACCGTTGGCCTGCTCACACGCTTCTCCCGCTCCGCCTTCCTCGAAGTCCTCGAGCAAGACCACGTCCGCACCGCGCGCGCCAAGGGCCTGCCCGCCCGCACCGTCTTCACCCACTACACCCTGCGCGCCGCCGCCATCCCCATCCTCACCGTGATCGGCCTCGCCTTCGGTTCGCTGCTCTCCGGCACGGTCCTCGTCGAGTCGATCTTCGGCTGGCCTGGCCTGGGCTCCTACGCCTATCACGCCGCCTCCAAGCTCGACCTCCTCGCCGTGATGGGCGTCGGCCTCGTCGTGGGCGTCGTCTACCTCACGATCAACCTCATCGTGGACCTCCTCTATGGCTTCATCGACCCAAGAGTCAGGGTCGGCTCATGACGCACGATGACGCGCCCCGCCCCGCGCTGCCCACCTCCACTACCACCGCGCACGATGACGCGGCCGCCTCCGCTCTCTCTCCTGCGCACGATGGCGCCCCCACCCCCGCGCTGCGCCGCCGTTCTCCTTCCTGGTGGCGCCGCATCCCACCGACCTGGCGCGCCCCCCTTGCGATCGCCGCCGCGATCCTTGCGATCGCCTGGACGATCGTCGCGATCTTCGGTCCCCTTCTCGCCCCCCACGACCCCCTTGCCCAGGACCTCCCCCGCTTCCTTCCCCCCGGCTCCCAGGCCCTCCTCGGCACCGATGAGCTGGGCCGCGATGTCTTCTCCCGCATCATCGCCGGCGCCCGTGTCACGATCGGCCTTGCCCTCCTCCTGGTGTTGATGTCGATGCTCATCGGATCCTTCCTCGGCGTCATCGCCGGCTTCTTCGGCCGCTGGGTCGACGAGGTGATAATGCGTCTCACCGACCTCGTCATGGCCTTCCCCACGGTCATCCTCGCAATGGTGACCGCCGCGGCCCTCGGCGCCTCCCTTTTCAACGCAGTCCTCGCCGCGCTCGTTGTCTCCTGGCCGGCCTATGCCCGCGTGGTCCGCTCCCTGGTCCTCCAGGTGAGAACCTCCGACTTCGTCGCCTCGGGCCGCCTCCTTGGCTTTTCTCCTTGGAGGTCCATGCGCCAAGACATCCTCCCGAACATCGCCGGCCCCACCCTCGTCATGGCCTCCCTTGACATCGGCACCGCGGCCCTGCTCCTCTCGGGCCTGTCCTTCCTTGGTCTCGGCGCCAAGCCTCCGACCCCTGAGTGGGGTTCCATGGTCGGCTCGGCTGTCCTCAACTTCGACAAGTGGTGGCTCGGCCTCTTCCCGGGCGTGGCGATCCTCACGGTCGTCATGGCGTTCAACTTCCTCGGCGACGCCCTGCGCGACCAACTCGACCCCGGATCGGAGCGCGTGTGATGCCCCCCGCTCCCGTTCTCCAGATCGAGGACCTCACCCTCGGCATCCGGGGCGAGTACAGCGTCACCCCCATCCTCCGCGGCATTGACCTCGTGGTTCGGCGCGGAGAGATCCAAGGTCTCGCGGGCGAATCCGGTTCGGGAAAGACCATGACGGGACTCGCCATCGTCGGCTTGGAACCACCCAAGGCTGTGACGACGGGACGGATTTGGCTCACCGACGGCGAAGGCGAGCGCGTGGACCTCCTGGAACTCACGGGCAAGACGATGGCGGCGGTGCGCGGCATGCGCGTCGGCATGGTGTTCCAGGACCCCTCCACCTCCCTGCACCCGCAGCTGACGATTGGCCGGCAGCTCACGGACCATGTCCGCCACCACCTGGGCACCCCCGCCAAGCAGGCGAAGGAGGAAGCGGTGGGCTGGCTCGACCGAGTTGGCGTGCCCGGTGCCGCGCACGCCCTCGACCGCTATCCCCACGAGTTCTCGGGCGGCCAGCGCCAACGCATCGCGATCGCCATCGCCCTAGCCTGCTCCCCCGAACTCCTGATCGCCGACGAGCCGACCACCGCCCTCGACGTCACCGTCCAGGCCGGCGTGCTGCGGCTGATCCGCGGGCTCGTTGACGATCTGGGGCTCGCCGTCCTCTTCATCACACACGACCTCGGGGTCATGAGCGCCGTCGCCGACCACGTAGCCGTCATGCGCGACGGCGAGATCGTCGAGTCCGGCCCCCGCGCCACCATCTTCCGCTCCCCCGCCCACCCCTACACCCGCCAACTCCTAGCCTCCCTCCCCGGAGCCGAAGGAGGCCTAGCCACCCGCCAAGACCTAGCCGCGCTCGACACCCGCGATCCCCCCCCCCCCCCCCCCCCCCCCCCCCCCCCCCCCCCCCCCCCGCCCCGGCCCCCCCCCCCCCCCC
>WQYN01000123.1 GCA_009781225.1 Micrococcales bacterium
GCTGTGCGCGGGCTGGGGCGAGCAGCTGGGGCTTGCTGTGGACGTCCGCCAAACGGACGACGAAGCCGAGCTGATCTCCTGGCTCCAAGCGGCCGCCGACGCGGGCACTCCCGTGGTCCTCAACCCCGCCGCCTTCACCCACTATTCCTACGCGCTGCGCGACGCCGCAGCCGACCTACACGCCCGCGGCGTCCCCCTAATCGAAGTCCACCTCACAAACCCCGCCACCCGCGAAGGCTTCCGCCACGCGAGCGTCATCGCTGCCACCGCCACCGGCACCATCGCCGGCTTCGGCCCCACCTCCTACCACCTAGCCCTAACCGCAATCGCGACCGGACAGTGACCACCCCTAGCCGCCGTGGGCTCGGCGGGCGGCGGCTTCTTCATAGAGGGCGTCGATGTCCTGGGCGAAGTCGCGCAGGACCAGGGAGCGTTTGACCTTGAGGGAGGGCGTGAGGTAGCCGTTGTCTTCGGTGAAGTCGGTGTCGAGGAGGCGGAGGAAGCGGATGGATTCGGCGCGGGAGACGGCGAGGTTGGCGCGCTCGATTCCTCGCTCAAGGGACGTCCGTATGTCGGGGTCGGTGAGGGCTTCAGCCAGTGTGAGAGGGGTCTTGCCGTGGGCGGAGAGCCAGCCGGGCAGCATCTCGGCGTCGAGGGTGATGAGGACACCGATGAAGGGGCGGGCGTCGCCGACCACGACGCACTGTGAGACGAGGGGGTGTCCGCGCAGGCGGTCTTCCAGAATCGCGGGGGAGACGTTCTTTCCTGCGGCGGTGACGATCAGTTCCTTGCGGCGGCCCGTGATGGTGAGGCATCCGTTGTCGTCCAGCACTCCGAGGTCGCCGGTGCGCAGCCAGCCGTCGTCGGTGAAGCAGGCGGCGGTCGCCTCGGGATTGTGACGGTAGCCGCGGAAAAGGTGAGGGCCGCGGATGAGCACCTCTCCGTCATCGTCCACACCGATTTCCGTGGTGGGCAGCGGGTGACCGACCGTTCCAAGCTTGGCGTCACCACGGTTGAAGGAGGTGGGCGCGGTGCATTCGGTGAGGCCATAGCCTTCGAGGACGCGCAGGCCAATGCCGCGGAAGAAGTGGGCGAGACGCTCGCCGAGCGGGGCGCCGCCCGAGATCGCGACGCTGAGATTGCCGCCCATCTTGGTGAGCAGCTTGCGGTAGACCAGGCGTCGGCCGATGGCGAGCTGGACCTTGCGACGCTTGCTCAGGCCGCCGCGGCTGTCCTGCTCGCGGGAGGAGACGATTGCGACCTTGGCAGCCCAGCGGAAGAGCTTGAGTTTGAGCCCGCCGCCGGTTGATTGCTCGGCCGAGTTGTAGATCTTCTCGAAGACACGGGGCACAAGCAGCGCAAACGTCGGGCGGAAGGACTGGAAGTCCTCAAGCAGCGTGGCGGGGGAGGGGGCGTAGGCGACGAAGGCATCGCTGCCCATCGCCATGATGTTGACCATCCGGGCCAGGGAGTGCGCGAGCGGCAGGAACATGACAACGCGCGTGCCGGGGCCGCAGATCCACCAGAGTTCGGTCGCTGTGTTGGAGGTCGTGATCGCGAAGTTCGCGTGGGTGAGCTCGACTCCCTTGGGATGGCCCGTGGTGCCCGAGGTGTAGATGACCGTGGCGAGGTCGTCTCCCGTCAGCGCGTCGCGGCGGCGGGTCACCTCCTCGTGGTCGGCGGGGCTCGCTTGGGCGGCGATGTCGTCAAGCCCCCCCGTCGCCATGAGTCGCATCCCCAGCGGAAGCTTCCCAATCGCCTCTTCCCCCAAGGCATGAACGATGACGTCGGCTTGCTTTTGCGTGTCCGCGAGGACTGCGGCGAAGGTACAGTCGTCGGCGATCCAGCGGATTTGGTCGTCGGAGGAGGTCTCGTAGATGGGGACACTGACGGCGCCGATGGTCATGAGGGCCATGTCGACCCGGGACCAGTTCCAGGAGGTGGGGCCGATGATTCCGACGAAGTCACCCTGTTTCAATCCCAGGGCGACAAGGCCTGCGGCCAGGGCGTTTACCTCGACAAAGGTCTCCGTTGTGGAGAGCGTGTTCCAGCCGCCGTTGCCGTCGGGGAGAGCGATCATGGGGGACCGCGGGTCGCGGTCAAGGCGCTGGGCGAGGTACTGGGGGACCGTGGTGGGAGGGTCAACGACGATCGGTGGGCGTGACGCTGAGCGCATGGCACCTCCGTGGTGGGCGAATGGGCGGTGTCGCGATGTCACAGCCCGCGGGGCGTTCACCGGGACTGGATCTAGGTGGACGCCGTACCTACGGAGCCGTAGGTTACCACGTACCTACGCTTCCGTAGGTACGCGTCGGCGTGTTGGGGCAGTGGCACACCGCCCCACCCCCGCCAACTTGTGGAAACCCAACAACCAACAGCCTCAGCATGTGGAAACCTGAGCATTAACGGCGACGACAGCGTTCTTAATGCTCGGGTTTTCACATGCTCGGCGCGAGGGGGGTGGGAGGGGTGGGGGGACAGTAGACTTGCCTGCGGCGTGTTCGACCCTGTCACGCTCCGAGACTGTACGGGAGGCTCTGCCGGTGGCGACGACGAATGACCTGAAGAACGGCCTGGTGCTCAACCTCGACGGGAACCTGTGGGCCGTCGTTGAGTTTCAGCATGTCAAGCCAGGCAAGGGCGGTGCCTTTGTCCGGACCAAGCTCAAGAACGTCCTGACAGGCAGGGTCCTGGACCGGACCTTCAACGCCGGTGTCAAGGTCGAGACCGCGACGGTGGACCGTCGAGACATGCAGTACCTCTACCTGGACGGCGAGGACTACGTGTTCATGGACCAGGAGACCTACGAGCAGATCCCCATTCCCCCGTCGACCATGGGGGAGATGGCCAACTTCCTACTGGAGGGCCAGATCGCCAACATCGCGACCCATGAGGGTGTGCCGCTTTCGGTGGAACTCCCGGCAGCTGTGGCGCTGGAGATCACCCAGACTGACCCAGGCCTGCAGGGGGACCGGTCCACTGGGGGTACCAAGCCCGCAACCCTGGAGACGGGCTTTGTCATCCAGGTACCGCTGTTCATCAAGACCGGAGAGCGGGTCAAGGTTGACACTCGCACCGGCGCCTACCTTTCTCGCGTGTGAGCCGCAAGCCCAACGTCACGCGGCTCCAGGCCCGTCGACGCGCGGTGGAGATCCTCTTCGAGGCTGATCAGCGGGGCATTCACCCCAAGGGGCTCCTTGAAGATCGGCTTGGCGACCTGAAGGGGACTCCCGTCGAAAGCTTTACTCGACGGCTGGTTGATGGGGTCGGAGCCAACCTGGAGGAGATCAACGAGGAGATCGCGACCTACTCGCGGGGCTGGCCGCCTGAGCGCATGCCTGCGGTGGATCGTGCGATCGCCCGGCTGGGGACCTTCGAGATCCTGCATGCCCGCGATGTTCCCTCGGAGGTAGTCCTAGAACAGGCGGCGGACCTGGCGGCAGAGCTATCGACCGACCGGTCACCGGACTTCCTGTCGGGTCTCCTGGGGAGGCTCGCTGAAGTTCGCGACGCCTTCGGAGATTCCGAGCCGACACCTGCTTCGGAACCCGACCAAGTCCCAACCCCCGAACCCAACCCTCCCACTCCGTGTGCCGATCCCGAGTTGGAGGCCGAGTCGGAGTAGGCTGCACGGCAACCATTCCTTTAATGACCCGTCCAGAGAGGCGGGAAAGGAGCGCGATATGGGTCAAGGACCCCCTGGCCACATTGTCATGGAGGCCGACGACATCACCCGCGCGTTGACGCGTGTGGCCCACGAGATCCTGGAGAGCAACCGAGGGGCGGCCAACCTCGTGCTTCTCGGAATTCCCAAGCGGGGAGTGCCCCTGGCGGAGCGACTGGCCAGCCATATCGCCGAGATCGAACCGGGGTTCGTGGTCGAAGAGCGCCTGGGACAGCTCGACATCACGATGTACCGAGATGATCTCCGGCGCCTGCACCCAAGACCCATCAACCCCACGAGGATCCCGCCGAGAGGAATCGACGGAACAGTCGTCGTCCTCATCGATGACGTCCTGTACTCCGGGCGGACCATCCGGGCGGCTCTCGACGCCCTGGGCGATCATGGGCGTCCACAGGCGGTGCAGCTCGCCGTACTCGTGGACCGGGGACACCGGGAGCTACCGATCCGGGCGGACTTCGTCGGAAAGAACCTCCCTACCTCGCGAGAGGAGCGCGTCAGCGTCCTGCTTCAGGAGACCGATGACCGTGACGCCGTCCTCATCACCCGGGAGGAGGAGGCGGCATGACCGCGGTCCTTACCCACCTGCTTTCAGCCAGAGACCTCGACCGCAGCCAAGCCGTCGCCGTCCTCGACACAGCCGCCCACATGGCGGAGACCCAATCCCGCGAGATCAAAAAGCTCCCGACTCTCCGAGGCCGCACCGTCGTCAACCTTTTCTACGAGGATTCGACCCGCACCAGGATCTCCTTCGAGACCGCGGCGAAGCGACTCTCCGCCGATGTCCTCAGCTTCGCACCCAAGGGCTCGTCGGTCTCCAAGGGTGAATCCCTCAAGGACACGGTCCTCACCCTCGGGGCGATGGGTGCGGACGCGATCGTCATTCGCCATCAGGCCTCGGGGGCGGCCCACCTACTCGCGCATTCCGGCTGGACCGAGGCCCGGATCATCAACGCCGGAGATGGCCTCCACCAGCACCCCACGCAGGCACTCCTCGACGCCTTCACTCTGCGGCGACACCGCGCCCACGCCAAGGGCATGGAAGGCGATGGCCTAGGGAGCGACCTGGAAGGCGCGAGGGTCGTCATCGTCGGCGATGTGTTGCATTCTCGGGTGGCGCGGGCCAATGTTGACTTGCTTACGACCCTGGGGGCGGAGGTGACGCTCGTGGCACCTCCGACGCTGCTGCCGGTCGGGGTCGAGACGTGGTCGGCGCGCACCACCTACTCGCTCGATGAGGCGATTGAGGAGACCGACCCCGACGCCGTCATGATGCTGCGAGTGCAGCTGGAGCGGATGAGCCGCGCGGGCGGAGGCTTCTTCCCCTCCCACGCCGAGTACCAGCGCGAATACGGCCTCGACACCAAGCGCCTTGGTCGCATGCGGCCAGACGCGCTCGTCATGCACCCGGGCCCGATGAACAGAGGCCTGGAGATCACGTCCGCCGCCGCCGACGGACAACGCTCGGTGGTGGTCGAGCAAGTCGCCAACGGGGTCGCCGTCCGGATGGCTGTGCTCTACCTTGTCCTCACCGGGGCGGAAGGAGGCCCCTCGTGACCAGCTACCTCATCAAGAACGCCCAGCTCCCCACGGGCGAGCACCAAGACCTGCTCCTGGACAACGGGAGCATCCACGCAATCAACCCCCACATCCCCCCACCCAAGCACGCCCACACCATCGACGCCGACGGCCTCATCGCCCTCCCCGGCCTCGTCGACCTCCACACCCACCTCCGCGAGCCCGGAGGCCACGGCGAGACGGTCCTCACCGGGTCGAGAGCCGCCGCCGCCGGAGGCTTCACCTGCGTCCACGCGATGGCCAACACCTTCCCGGTCCAAGACCGCGCGGGCGTTGTCGACCAAGTCCACGCCCTCGGGGAGCGCGCCGGCTACGTCGAGGTTCGCCCCGTCGGAGCCGTCTCCGAGGGTCTCGAAGGCGAGAAGCTCGCCGGCCTGGCCGCCATGGCCCGCTCCGCCGCCGCTGTCCGCGTCTTCTCCGACGACGGCCACTGCGTCTTCGACCCCGTCCTCATGCGCCGCGCGCTGGAATACACCAAGGCCTTCGACGCCGTGGTCGCCCAGCACGCCCAAGAGCCGCGCCTCACGGAAGGCTCCCTCATGCATGAGGGTGTCGTCTCCGCCGAGCTGGGCCTCACGGGATGGCCCGCGGTGGCCGAGGAGTCGATCATCGCCCGCGACGTGCTCCTCGCCGAGCATGTGGGCTCCCGCCTGCACGTCTGCCACGTCTCGACCCGCGGCTCGGTCGAGATCCTGCGCTGGGCCAAGTCCCGCGGCATCGATGTCACCGCCGAGGTCACGCCCCACCACCTGCTCCTCACCGACGAATGCGCCCGCGGCTACGACCCCGTCTTCAAGGTCAATCCGCCGCTGCGATCCGACGATGACGTCGCTGCCGTCCGCGAAGCCCTCGCCGAAGGCGTCATTGACATCGTCGCCACGGATCACGCGCCTCACCCGACAGAGGCGAAGGAATGCGAGTGGGCCCACGCCGCCTTCGGGATGGTGGGCCTAGAGACCGCGCTCCCGATCGTTCACGAGGTCATGGTCACCTCAGGCCTTATGACCTGGGCAGACGTCGCGCGCACGATGGCGGAACTCCCGGCACGCATCGGCCGCGTCACCGGGCAGGGGGCCGGCCTCGCGCCGGGCGGCCCCGCGAACCTGACACTCTTTGACCCCGCAGCCCGCTGGGTCGTTGACCCCACGCGCCTGGCCACCGCCTCGCAGAACTCCCCAGTTCGGGGACGCGAAATGCAGGGCAAGACGCTGTGGACCTTCTTCCGAGGCGTGGCGACGCTGGCCGACGGAGAGCTTGTTGACCTCGGAGAGGAACCCTCATGAGCGAATCGACCAACCGCGCCCTGCTGGTCCTGGAGGACGGCGAGGTCTTCACGGGCGTGGCCTGCGGCGCCCTGGGTCAGAGCCTCGGCGAGCTCGTCTTCAACACGGCGATGACGGGCCATCAGGAGATCCTCACCGACCCCGCCTGCCGTGGCCAGATCGTCGTCATGACGGCCCCTCACGTTGGCAACACCGGCGTCAATACCGACGATGACGAGTCCCGGCAGATCTGGGCTGCGGGCCTGGTCGCGCGGTCCTTGTCCCGGCTTGCCTCGAACTGGCGGGCCACGGGCACCCTCTCCGATGCGCTCGTCAACGGCCAGATCGTGGGAATGAGCGAGGTCGACACGCGCGCCGTCACCCTCCATCTGCGCGAGCACGGGACTATGAAGGCCGGCATCTTCTCAGGATCTGGCCTAGCCGACCCGAGCGGACGGATGATGGCTACGGAGGATCTCATCGCCATCGTGCGTAGTGGTATGGATGCGGGGGGCGTGGTGGGGGAGCCGCGTGTCGTGGAAGCGGTGGGTGAGCTGCGGGCGAACGTGATCGCCGTGGACCTCGGGATGCGGGCGACGACGGCGGCGCGCCTGGCGATGCGCGGGGTGCGTGTCGAAGTGGTGCCGCGGTCGACGTCGCTGGAGGAGATACTGCGCCACGAGCCCGATGGGGTCGTTCTGACGAGTGGGCCGGGGGATCCGGCGTGTGCGCAGGGCGAGGTGGAGCTGGTTCGAGGCCTGCTTGGCGCGCGGATGCCGCTGCTGGGGATCGGGCTGGGACACCAAGTTCTCGGGCGGGCGCTGGGGTTCTCGACGTCAAAGCTGCCCTTTGGGCACCGGGGTGCGAACCAGCCGGTCAAGGATCTGGCGACGGGGAAGGTGCGGGTCACGACCCATCACCACGGGTACACGCTCGAGGTTCGCGTGGGGGAGCCGGTGCGCGCGCCGTGGGCGGAGGGGCGGTTCGGAAGC
>WQYN01000124.1 GCA_009781225.1 Micrococcales bacterium
ACCCCCACCCCCACGCCCACCCCACCTCCACCGTCCGTTGTCACAACGTGCACCTCGTTTGACTACCACACGGTCGGCTCATACAACATCTCCGCCTACATGAGCGATGCAGCTTGGAGCACGCGTCTCGCAGGGCTTCGGGGGATCATTAACGCGTCGGGCGCGAAGGTAGTCGCAGTACAAGAAACGGGCACCGGACTATCTGCCGTCTTGTCCGGGCTGTCGGGGACATGGGTGCCAGCCGTCTCATGGCCGAAAGACGTGTCGGGGTGGACGGGGTCCAACATCATCTACGACAAGGACGTGTACACGCCGATCTCCTCGGGCTATTTCAAAGGCGACGATGTGATAAACCCGACGACCAACAACTTGGGTATCACCTATGATAAGTCCTTGGCGAATCCCAAAGCACACCACCGGAACACTCCGTGGGCTATCCTCCAAAAGGTGGGTAGAACCACACGGTGCACCACTCTCGTTGTCGCGTCGCTGCATGGGAACACGCAGGGGCAAATGATTCTGCCGTCGAACCTCTCTACAGACCAGCAAAAGAAGGACAGCCAGCTATTCAGGAAGTACTTCTTCAATTCGCATGTCGCGAGAGGAGTCGCCAAGAAGCTCGCCAGCTACGCCGCACGGCAGCATGTTCCGGCGAATCCGTCCCCCGTGGTCCTCAGCGACCTGCCGATCATCGTTGCCGGTGACTTCAACAACTGGTATCAGACGACGACCTACAAGGGGGAGGTGGCAAAGAGTGGCCCAAAGATCCTGAAGGACCTCGGTGGCATTAGTCCATTCAACGGATACGCCTATCCCCTGGCAGACCTCCGATTCAAGAAGCACGGATTCGAGCCGACAACAAGTACAACAACGGCGGCGCAGAAGGCCTTCGCGACCAACTTCAAGAAGACGGCAGTCTTTGACTACATTTTCGCCGCATACAAGTACGGTGTGGACCTTCGGAGCTTCGATACCCGCCCGGACGACAGCAAGTACTCGGACCACAAGATGGTCGTCGCGAAGATCGGTTTCAAGTAGGATGGCTGATAGCGCACGAGTGCCCTGGACGAAAGGAGCAATACCTGTGAAGTATTATCGGGTGCCAGTGGGGCTGGCGCTGAGCATGACTCTAGCGTGGACAGGCGTCGCGTCGCCTCCTAGTTCAGCCGACCGCGGAGCGTCGCCGTTGGCCTTTCCTTTCGGTCAGGAGCAGCCTCGAGAGTATCACCTGGTTCACGTTCACGGTGGGGGAAAGCGGCAGGATCAGGTGGCCCTTCCCTCAGTTCCAGTTGGGGTCAAGTACCGGCGAGGCGCTTTTTGGATCAACGCGGCCGGCGTGGTTCATGGGGTGTTGTTGCGTAGCGATGGACAGCTCGCCGGGTTTGGTGGGGAAGGAAGGCAGATGGTGGCCGACTTTGATGCCCGCCATGCAGGGGAACGGGTGGCTGACATGACGGTCCGGGGCGTGGATTCTGCAATTCTGTTCACTGATGGCAGGTTTGGCGCGCTGGATCCTGTTGTTGACGACTTCGCGGCGGGGCAGGTGAAGGAGGAGAAGGGTAGCGGGCAAGCAGTGGAGTTCCTTGATCCGGGCAGCGAGCTGCTTGTCCTACGGGCAGACGGTCGAGCCGCGCTATACGACAGCGAGAACGCGTGGGATGCAGGTTGGGTGTTGTGGGCGCGTGTTTTCGAGGAAGCACCGACGTCCGTTCCGAATCCTGTTCCTGAATGGAGGGTGTGGGACTCCTCGACGAAGAAGGGCTTCGTCAGGGGATCACGCATGATGTTCGCTTTTTGCACACCCACGTGCACGAAAGAGGGCGACGGCGGCGCTGAGCCCGTCGCATGGCTCGTGGGACGCGATGGGAGAGCCTCCTACGTTGCAAAGCACAGGTTTGCTTCCTCACATCCGTATGAGAGGAGAATGGCCAACTATCCTCCCAAGTTCCCGCGCGGGACGAGACTTGTTGCCTTCGAACCGCTTTCATGGAGCAGCCTTGGCGTGTTCCTGCGGTCGGACGGTCGCCTGGTGTACCGAGGGCGAGGAGATTCGGCATCCGTCAAGCGGGAGGCCCAACCTCCCGCCCCTGCAAGTGGCCTACACTACACCGACGTTGACGCGCACTCGTTCGGTGGCATCACCCTGCTGCGATCCGACGGGCAGCTCGTTGCCGTTGACCCCGGCGTGTTCGACCCAGGCGGCGGACGGACGTGGCCGACAAACCCCAGCACGGGTCCGAGAGCTCCCCGGGGATGGAAGTTCCTAAGCCCACACCATTTCCGCCTCTCCGGGTCGCAAAGCGGGGACTTGGCGCAGCTGTATGTGATCGAGAAGATCCGATCAGGCGATCCCGTCCCCTCTGGGATCAAGGTAGCCAAGGCCTCGAAGCGCGCAGAGCAGGGCAAGGTGATCAACCTGAAGGTCAAGGTAGTGTCACGCGCCAACCTAAGAGGCGGAAAGGTGGTTGTCACCACCGCGAGGGGCAAGACCGTAGGACGAGTCATGGTCGCCAACGCCAATGGCGAAGCAACCGTCACGGTCAAAACCCGGACGCTCAAGGCCCGAAAGACCCCACATATCCTCACGGTCCAGTATCTCGGTAACCCAACCAGTAAGAAATCCGGAAAGGCCACGATGAGACTCCATGTCACCCGCGACAAACGCAAAGCCGCATCGTATCTGCGTGTCCCGCACTGGAACGGAGTGTGACCTGCTGTCTTGGAAGCGTCCAGCACGACTCCTATGAACGGAAAGGCCACACCCCGCGATGTCAGCACCGGCCTACCCGCCGACCTGGTCGAACTCAAGAAGCTCGCCACCACCCTGACCAGACGAATCATCGACATCCTGGCTTACTTCGACCACCCCCACACCTCCAACGGCCCCACCGAAGCAATCAACGGACGCCTCGAACACCTCCGAGGCTCCGCCCTCGGCTTCCGCAACCTCACCAACTACATCGCCCGATCCCCCCTAGAAACCGGAGGCTTCAGACCCCAACTACACCCTGGATTGTGATGAGCCAGTTCGGGTGTTTTTGCACACTGCGGGAGGGGTCGGGGGCGGGGAGTCGGGTGGCTATTTGGTGACTTTGAGTCGGATTGTGGCTTTGCCTGAGGGTCGGGTGTAGGTGTTGCCGAGGTACTGGACACGCAGCGTTTGCGGGGTCTTCCGTGCTTTGAGCTTCCGCGAGTTGATCTTGACCACGACCTTCGCGGAAGCCTTCATCTTGGCCCGTCCGACTATCTTGCCGCTCTTGGTAGTGACCACGACCATTCCGCCAGACAGGCGCGCAGCAGAGGAAACCTCGACCGCCGCCTTTGCCGTGGCACCGCGCTTGACCGGTTTGGCCTTCTTCGTCACCGCGATCCCAGAAGGGACGTGGTCGCCAGGGAGGATCTTCTCGATCAGGACGGCGTGATGTGTGACGGGGCCAAACGGCCTCATTAGGGGCCCCGTCACAACCGTCCTACCGGCAATCCTCCACCCGTTGGGGATGGGTGGCAGGCTTGGGTAATACTTGGTTGCTCGTGGTGCGACTGGAGTGGCAGCCTTCGGGAACTTGCTAGTTCCCGTGCCTTTACAGGTGTCCTTTAGTGCGACAATGCGGCCGTCGGAGCGCACAACACTACTGGGCCTATCGAGGTTGGGGTCCCATGGTCCGATCGGAGCGCCACCGGAGGTGATGAACCCAGAGCCTTGGCTGAACGAAACGTACCTCAATCCAGCCGGCGGCTTCGGTGGCTGGGACAAGCACTTCACACCGCGCAGATCACCCCGGTAGACGACAACCCCATCCGACCTCAGGAAGACGGCGCTGACACGACCGCCCCACACGTCGATGTACCGCTTCCCTCTGGCGAGCTTGGGCACCAGCTCAAAGAACGGACCCTTCACCGGGAAGACGTTCGGGTCCGCTGAAGCCTTCGACCAGCCGCCAGTCCTTAGAACGGGACCGTACGGTGCGGACTTCACACAGGTGACTCGCCCGTCGACCCTGACCAAGAGAAGCAATCCAGGCATCATGTCTGCATCCTCGTCAGGCCTAAGCGGGCTAAGTCCACAGAGATAACCCCCATCTACTTTGGTCTCACGATCAGGCTGCACCCTTGCTGCAGCGACGAACCCACCTCCGTCAACGTACAGGTGCCAGAAGTCGGCGAAGCCCACCGGAGGTTCAAGGTCGATGTCCCCCATAGTAAGGAACACGACCTTGCCGTCAGCTCTGACCACAAGCGATCCGCCTAGCAAGGTGGACACGAACTGCTCAGGTCCAGTCGGGTAGCGCAGCTTTCTCAAGTAGTCGTACCTGACAGGATCCAACGCTCCCATGCGGCCGTCTGAAAACAACACCGTGCCATAGTCGGAGGACGGATTCTTCATGAACGGGTCGTCCACGAAGTCTGTGACCACCTTGCCTGGATTGCGAGCCTCGAACGCCGCGACCAACTCGACCCCCTTCGCGCCGTAACCAACCAGCTTCCCATCAGAGCGCAACAGCACTCCCGACGGCGTCGCACCGTCGGGAATCGACGACCATGTTGGTGTTGGTATTGGTGTTTGTGTCGGTGGTGTCTCCAGCGGCGTCTGAGCAGCAAGGAAGAATGTGCCCATCGTGTATGAAAGACCCTGCGGCGGTCGAGGCAACGCGACCTGCCTTTCCACAGCGCCTTTGACGGGCTCCACATACACGAAGCGGTACTCCCGGACACCCGCGACCCCCTTGCTGCCCGCCGGTCGGCCGTCAGCACCACCAACGCCTCGTCGGGCAGCGGCTGGGTCGGCAACTGCGGTAGGCAGGATCGTCACCGACGACACGACCAACCCGAGGGCCGCCACCGTGGCGGCGACCGTCACCTTCTTTGTCAGCATGAGGAATCAGCTCTTCTCGGTTCGAGTGGAGTTCTGTGATGTCAGGTGCATGTGAACCTCGCCTGATCACAGTTGCCGGTCGTGGGCGGGCGGGACCTCGGTCAGGGGTTCGACCCGGTTCACGTCGAGCAGCTGCCCAGCGGTTCGCGGTCGCCAACAGGAAAACGCTATCACCTGACCGACGGAATTGGGGCCGTCTTCCTCGTCCGTGTATGGTGAGGCTATGGTCGACCAGCAAGTTCGCGAGCCGACACCGCTTTTCATTTTCGGCAGCTGCGTCTCCCGCGACATCTTCCGGGTGTGCCAGGAAGAACGCCCCGAGGCCCGGAAGGAATTCTCGGTCTCCGCCTATCTTGCGCGCCACACGCTGGCCAGCGCCGCGTCGAGGCCGATTAGCCTCGCCATGGAGGACATCAACCTGTCCTCGGCCTTTCGCCGAAGGATGGTCCACAACGATTTCAATAAGACCTTCCCCGCCGTCCTTGCCGACAACCCGGCCGAATACATTGTCTGGGACCTCATCGACGAACGCCTGCCGGTCCTGAGGTCCGCTAAGGGGTTGGTCAGGAGATATGTCACCCATTCGGAGTACATGGTAAACGCTGGTCTCGAGGAGTCGATGTCGTGGAAGACGGTCAGTGACGATGACGCGGCGCGCCTCTTCAAGAGGGCTCTGCCTCGGTTTCTGCGCCAGCTCGAGCCCTACCTCGGCCGTGGGCGGGTGGTCCTCCACGAGGCATGGTGGGCGACGCAGCGTCGCGATGCCGACGGCACCCTTCGGGACCTGACGGCGAGTCTCGCGAGCGCGGCCGCGGCGAGAAATGCCCAGCTCGCACGGTACTACGAGTGGATCCATGAACGGGTCGGCGGGCAGCTGCGGGTCGTCTCAACGTCCGACAACGCCGCCCCGGCAGATCACCAGTGGGGCTTTTCCCTCTACCACTACGGGGATCACTACTACGACGAGATCTACTCTCAGCTTCTCGCGATAAGGGCCGACGACGGATTGTCGTAGTCGAGGCTCCCGTCGACGCAGGGGTGAGACAAGAAGTGCATCACCCGGGCACGCCGGGGCGCGCGCGTACCGCCAAGAGTGCGCGGCGCAGGCGACGTCCCAGCGGGCGCTCGATGCCGCGGTGGATCCCGTAGGCGACCAGACCAAGGAGAACGATGACGCAGACCACGAGCGCGTAGGCAGGCACCTTCGAGTGGAGTTCAGAGATCAGCCACGGGCCCCAGTGGTCATGGATGAGGTAGAGCGGGTAGGTGATCGCCGCCAGGCTGGCAATCCGCGGCCAGGACTTGGTGCCGAACGAAGTCAGAACCATCACCATGATGAACGCGAAGCAGACAACAATCGCGATCGCCGAGGTCGTGGTGGTGACCCGTTCAATGCCATCGGTTGCAGTGTTCAGGACCTCACACCGGTAGGGAGCGGTCCAGGCCAGGGCGAACGCCAGGTTCTCGAGCAACAACAACCACAAGAGGAGCGACTTTCGGTTGCGGTGGAGCAGGAAGAGTGCCATCCCCGCAGCAAACAAGGGAGAAAAGGGGGCAACCAACAGCTCGGAGACGAACCCGAACCCCGCCTGTTGCGCAACCCCCGCAAGCGGGGCCCACGCCCCGATGAAGACCACCAGCCGCCTCTCGTTGAGGCCGGTCGCCACCAGGATCCCGACCAGGAAGTAGAAGCGCAGCTCCGCCCACAACGTCCAAAACGATCCGCTCACGGAGGTCAACCCCACCGCCGACTGCATCATCGTCATGTTGCCCGCGAACACCTGCAAGCTGACCCCACCACCCGATCCAGCGCGCCACACGACGTTGAACAAGAACGTCGCCGCGATGACGGAAACCCAGTATGCGGGAAACAGTCGCGCCACCCGGCTGGCAGCAAACGATCCGACGTCGCGGTTCCAAGCCGTCATGATGATGACAAACCCCGAGATCAAGAAGAACAAGTCGACGCCATAGGCACCGAAGATGCTCAGACCAGCAAGCCTGGGGAAGCGCTCGTGTTGCCTCATCCCCCAAGGATCAAAGGACCACTCGCGCGAGGTGAAGTGGTAGAGCGCCACCGACAGTGCCGCGAGCAGGCGAAGGGCGTCAAGGCCACCCAACCGCAGCCCTGGTCCAGGGGTGCGACGAGCTGCGCTGCTGCTTGGGTCTGTGGAAATGACAGGACCGTCCTACCGGAGTTGATCTGAACCATCACGTGCCTGCCGAGCCTACCGGCAACAGTGTCCCCCGTTGGACACGACGCTGAATATCCGCCAGGGTCGCGGCAATAGCGACGGGAAGTGGCGTCATTGTCCGCCTGTCGAGCTCGGGCCACTGTCGCGAGCAAAAACGCAGGTCATGCGCTTGGGCGCGCGCCGCTGCGGAGGGGGCAACGACGACGCGCAACCCTTGCCGCGTCAACCGCCGGAACTCCCCTAGGAGGGTCGCGATCGTCACGGACTGCCCGGAGGCGAGGATTTTGACGATCGGGGGCGAGCCCGGCGGCTCGAGCACAGCGCGGTCTACAAAGTCGCAGACCAGGGCCGCGCCATCGTCCACATACAGGTAGTCGCGGCGAGTGTCGAGACTGACGTAGATGCTCACCGGCTGGTGGTC
>WQYN01000125.1 GCA_009781225.1 Micrococcales bacterium
GCGGGGCATCGGGGGCAGGTGGTGGGGGTTGTGGACGGGGTCGAGTACATCGACGATTCGAAGGCGACGAATGCTCATGCGGCGAGGGCGGCGCTTGCGGGGCGACCGGAGCGGAGCGTCGTGTGGATTTGCGGGGGGCTGGCGAAGGGGGCGCGCTTTGATGAGCTCGTGGCGAGCGTCGCGGGAGTGCTGGCGGGGGTCGTCGTCATCGGGGCGGATCCCGAGCCGTTCACTCAGGCGATTGGGCGACACGCGCCCGAGGTCCCGCTCATTGTCGTCGACTCGCATGACACTGACGGGGTGATGCCACGCGCGGTGACTTCCGCACGCCTGCTCGCCCATGCGGCCGGCAGCGTGATTCTCGCGCCTGCCGCGGCATCAATGGACCAGTTCACGTCCTATGCCGCGCGAGGCGAGGCGTTCGCGCGGGCGGTGCACGAGTGCGGGGGTGCGGCGTGAGTCAGGTGACGAAGGTGCGGAGTCGGCCGAGAGCGCCGGTATCACCGGCGGCGCGTGTGGCGCGGGTCGCGCGGGTCGCACCGGTCGACCGTGCAGCACCGGTCGACCCGGTCGCACCGATGGCGACCGCGAGGATGCCGGCGGTCTTGAGCCCGGCGCCGGCGCCGGCCACTCCGGCGGCCCCGGTCGCTCCTGCAGGTTCGGGGGCTCCGGTCGGCGCGACAGGCTCGGCACGGCGACTGGTTCACGCCTACTACATGGTCATCGTTTCTACAGGCCTGCTCCTGGGCATTGGGCTCCTCATGACGGTCTCCTCCCATGTCGTGACGGCCCTGTCGGGGCCAGAGCCGGAAAGCCCCTACCAGCAGGGGTTATGGCAGGGGATCTACATCATCATTGGCTTGGTCGGCGCCTGGCTCATTTCCCGGTGGCCCATGCGAGGCTGGCAGGTCATGGCCTGCGGCGTCCTCCTCGTGGCCTGCGTTGCCCAGGCAATCGTCCCGATCAAGGGCCGGAACATCGGGGAGAACACGAACTGGCTCGTGTTCGGCTCCGTGGGCGGGCATGTCATCTCCGTCCAGCCCGCTGAGTTCCTCAAACTCGGACTTGCCCTGTTCCTAGGGATTGTGTTGGCCAACAAGGCGGCGGTCCTTGATCGGTGGAAGGAGCTAATCGTCCCGGCCCTGCTGGGCGTGGTCCTCACGATGGGGCTGGTCCTCATGGGTCGCGATGTGGGAACGGCGGCGATTGTTGGGCTCGCCTCGATGGGCACGCTCATCGCCGCCGGGGTGCCCTGGTCCAAGCTCTTCGCGATCGGAGTGGCGGTCGCGGGCGCCGGGGTCGCGGTCTCCCTGCTCTACCCACGGGCGCTTGAGCGCTGGTCCACCCTGCTCAACCCCGAGGCTGCCTCCGCGGCGGAAGGAGCCTGGCAGATTCAGCAGGCCTCCTACGCCCTGGCCCAGGGCTCCGTCCTCGGAACGGGCCTGGGGACCTCCCGCGAGAAGTGGGGCTTCTTGTCCCAGGCTGACTCCGACTTCATCTTCGCTGTGATTGGCGAGGAGTTTGGGCTGGTCGGAAGCGTGCTCGTCCTACTTCTCTTCACGGTCCTAGCGATTGGCCTCTTCCAGATTGTCCGCCTGCACCCCAACCGGGTCGCGCAGGTCACGACCGCGGCGATCGCCTGCTGGCTCTGCGGTCAGGCTTTCGTCAACATCGCGATGGTGGTACGGCTCTTGCCGGTGATCGGAGTCCCCCTTCCCTTTGTCTCCGCGGGGGGCAGCGCCTTGGTCGCAAGCGTCGCCGCGATCGGGGTGGTGGTCGGCCTCATGCGCTCCGATGCGCAGGTCGGGCCAGCCCTGCGCGCCCGCCCACGGGTCTTGGGCCGAGCCGGCGGCGTCGCCGCCTGGGGACACTCCCGCAAGGATCGATGATGAAGGTCCTGCTGGCAGGCGGAGGAACGGCCGGCCACGTCAACCCCCTCCTCGCGACCGCCGCCGAGCTGGTCCGCCGTGATCCCGACGCCCGCATCCTCGCCCTGGGGACAGCCGAGGGGCTCGAAGCCCGACTCGTACCCGAAGCAGGATTCGAGCTCGCGACCATTCCCAAGGCGCGCCTGCCGCGCCGCCCCAGCCGCGAATGGCTCAGCCTGCCCGGCCGCTTCCGAGCTGCCGTTGCGGGTGCGCGCCGCGCCATCGATCAGGTGGATGCCGACGTCGTCGTGGGGTTCGGTGGCTACGTGGCCGCCGCGGCCTATGTCGCAGCCCGCCGAGTCCACTGTCCAATCGTGGTCCACGAGGCGAACGCTCGGCCAGGCGTTGCCAACCGGCTCGGCGCCCGATGGGCCTCGCGGATCGCCGTCGCGATTCCCGGCACCCCCTTGAGTGGGGCCGCGCTCACCGGACTTCCCCTGCGCGAGGCCGTCGCCCGGTGCGCGGACTATCCGACTCGCGACGCCGCCCGGGCTGCCCTTGACCTCGACCCCGACAAGCCGCTCATCCTCGTCACCGGGGGATCGCTGGGGGCGATGCGCCTCAACGTGACCCTCGCCGCCGCCGCCCCCCTCCTCATGGCCGCCGGCTGCCAGGTCCTCCACCTCGCCGGCGCCGGGAAGCTGGACGTCCTCTCCGAAGCCGCTGACCTGCCCGGATACCACGTCCTGCCCTACCTAGAGGCGATGGAACTCGCCTATGCCGCCGCAGACCTCCTCGTCTCGCGGGCCGGCGCCGGGACCGTCTGCGAGGCTGGGGCCGCGGGCCTGCCCGCTGTCATGGTCCCCCTACCCCATGGCAATGGCGAGCAGCGCAATAACGCAGCTCACCTCGTGGAGGCGGGGGCCGCCATCGTCCTCGATGACGCGGACTTCACGCCCGACTGGGTGACGGACCACCTGCTCCCCCTCGCCCTCGACGCCCCTCGCCTGGGAGCGATGGCCCGGGCCGCGCGCCGCTGCGGTCTCAGCGACGGAGCAGCGCGCCTGGCCACCCTCATCGAAGAGGTCGCCCATGGCGCACGATGACGGGTTCCCGGCTGGGCGCATCCACCTCCTTGGGATCGGGGGAGTGGGGATGGCCGCGATCGCCGAGCTTCTCGCGGCGCGGGGGCACGAGGTGTCCGGCTCGGATGCGGTGGACAGCGAGGTGCTTGTTCACCTGCGGTCTTTAGGGGTGGATGCTCGGGTGGGGCATGAGGCGAGCCGGGTGGATGGGGCGGAGCTGGTCGTGTTCTCTACGGCGGTGCGGGAGTCGAACCCGGAGATGGTGCGCGCAGGCGAGCTCGGGGTTCCGGTGATGCATCGCTCGGAGGGATTGGCGCTGCTCGCCCGGTCGCGGCGGGTCTTGGCGGTCGCGGGGGCCCACGGGAAGACGACGACGACTGCGATGGCGGCGGTGATCCTGCGGGAGGCGGGTTTGGATCCGTCCTATGCGATCGGAGGGGCGATCGCGGGGGAGGGGAGCGGGGCGCGAGCGGGGTCTGGGTCGATCATGGTGATCGAGGCAGACGAGTCGGATGGGTCGTTCCTGCGGTACTGGCCTGAGGTCGCGGTGGTGACGAATGTGGAGCCGGACCACCTGGATCACTTTGGGACCCAAGAGGCGTTCTTTGCGGCGTTTGAGGAGTTTGCTGCTCAGGTGAGTGGGTTGGTTGTGGCCTGCGCCGATGATCCGGGGTCGGCGCGGATTGCTGCGGCGGCGCGGGGGCGCGGGGTGGGGGTTGTGACGTATGGGTTTGATTCTGGGGCGGATGCGGTGTTGGGGTGGGATGTCGTGTTGGGGGGGGATGGGGTGGTGGGTCGGTGGGTTCTTCGGCTTCCGGGGGGTGAGTCGGTTTCTTTGGCGCTGCCAACGCCGGGGGTGCATTACGCACTTGATGCATCGGCGGCGCTCTTGGCTGTTCATCTTGGGTTCGGGGTGGAGGTCGCGGCTGCTGCTTCCGCCTTGGAGTCTTTTGCTGGGACGGAGCGGCGGTGCGAGGTCAAGGGGAAGGTGAGGGACGTCATCGTCCTCGATGATTATGCGCATCACCCTACGGAGATCCGGGCTTTTCTCGCCCAGGCGCGGGAGATTGCTTCGGGGCGGGTGCTCGTGGTGTTTCAGCCGCATCTGTACTCGCGGACGGCGAACTTTGCCGCGGAGTTTGCGGCGGCGCTGAGCGAGGCCGATGCCACGGTGATGATGGGGATCTACCCGGCGCGGGAGGATCCAATTCCGGGGGTGACCTCGATGCTCATTGCCGAGCGAATGCCCGGTGACCGGGTCGAGGTGGTGGACGGGGCGGAGGAGGCGATTGCCGCCATCGTGCGCCATGCTCAGGCGGGCGATGTCGTGGCGACCGTGGGGGCGGGCGATGTGACGCAGCTGGGGGCGGGGATTTTGCGGGCGCTGGGGGCGGGGGGGCTAGGGTGAGCCGGCGGCCGGCGAGAGGTGAGGGGGCTCAGTCGGGGGCGCTGGTGGTGCGGGCTTCGGGACCTGCGGAGGTGGCGGGGGGTTCGGCGGATCCTGCGGATCCGGCGGAGTTGGTGCGGGAACGGGTGGCCGAGCGGACCAAGGCCGAGCGTCGGTCGGGGATGTGGCGGACAGCGCGGAACATTGTCCTGGCGGCGATTCCGGTGGGAGCGGCGGCGGTCGTGTTCTTCACGCCGGTGTTTGCAGTGCGTGCGGGGGAGGTCGCGGTCAGCGGGATCGGCGGCGTGCTGACGGGGCAGGAGGTGGCGGCCGTGCTCGACGAGGCGGTGGGGACGCCTTTGGTGCGCCTCAACACCGGGGCGCTGGCGGAGCGGCTGGAGGAACTGCCGGCGGTGAAGTCGGCGATGATCGGTCGCAAGTGGCCGACGGGGTTGTCGGTCGAGATTGAGGTTAGGGTTCCCGTGGCCGTGGTGCGGGATGAGCCGTCCTGGGCGCTGCTTGACGCCGAGGGGGTCAAGATCGCGAAGGTGGCGGTTGTGCCGGCGGATCTTCCCCAGGTTGCCGTGCCTGCCGGAGCGCCGCGAACCCTGCGGGCGGTCCTGGAGGTGCTGGAAACCCTGCCTGGGGATCTGCGTGCGCGGATCGCTGACGTCGGGGGCGAAACCGAGGACTCGGTTCACTTCACCCTCGAGACCGGCGAGAAGGTCGTGTGGGGGGATTCCTCGCAGCCGGCCGTCAAAGCAGCAGCGCTCGCGGCCCTCCTGAAGACCAAAGCAGAGCTGTACAACGTCTCCGCCCCGACCATGCCCTTCGTCCGCGGCGGCGAGGCGGACCCGACCCCTTCCGAATCCCCCGAGGAGCCGCCGCCAGAAACCCCCGAGTAGGGGGTGTGGGGGTCCGTCCGCCCGTTCTGTGCCGAACTGACCTCTGCCCAGACCGAACTGACCTCTGCCCAGGTAGTCGCTGATGGGGTTCGCGGCAACACCGCCGTCGCCAGCCTTGCCACCGCTGAGCGGTCCAACCGTGCCCGCCAGCATGGCACCCAGGTACCTCAAGCCCCCCCGTGCGGGCGGGCAGAGGTCACTTCGGTACGGGCAGAGGGCTTCGGTTCGTGCAGAGGTCAGTTCGGTTCGTGCAGAGGTCACTTAGGTTCGGGCAGAGGTCACTTCGGTGTATGCAGAGGTCACTTAGGTTCGGGCAGAGGTCACTTCGGTACGTCCGGACGGTTTCCGTCTCTGCCACTCCATCGTCTTGACGCTGTGAACAGCACAAACGCCGGACGCCGTCCCAGCCGTCCGCCCGCTGTGTACCGAAGTGACCTCTGCTCCTTTGTGAGGGGCGCTGTCGCGAGGCAGAGGTCGCTACCGCACGGGCAGAGGTTACTTCGGTACAAGCGGAGGTCACTTCGGTACGGCAGAGGTCACTTCGGTACCGGCAAAGGATGCCTCGATTCGGACGCAGGGTGCGGCAGCGGAACAGAATGTCGGTTCGGTCCGGGCGCCAGAGTCTCGAGGGGCAAGGAGGTCAGGCGGCTCGCGCGTGGCGCAAAGCGATGGCTTCGCTTCGCGCAATCCTCAAAGCTTCGATGAAGCTGGTGGGGTCGCGGTAGGTGGACGCTGTTGCTCGGATAATCCGCCAGCCCAGAGCCTTGAGAGCGTTTTCGCGGTCTACGTCGCGTTCCATCTGACCAGGATCGGTGTGGTGGGGGCCGTCGCATTCGACGCCGATCATGAGCTCTTCATAGCCGAGGTCGATGATGGAGAAGCTGCCGGTGTCAGGACGAGGCACGACAATGCTGACTTCTGGACAAGGCAGGCCAGCGCGGATGATCTGCAGGCGGGTCCAAGACTCGCCCGTCGACTCGGTTCCTGGGCGGATCAGCGCCAAAGCATGACGGGCCTTCTTGATCCCGGGCACACACCCGGGATTGGAAAAGACTGCGCCAAGCTCCTCTGGCCGGATCAGCGGGCCTTGCCGACGCAGCAACGCGTCACCCAGGAGAACCAACGCGTTGACGTCGGCGGTCGCGGCCGTGTAAAGCCAGGATCGTGCCGGGTGGGCGATCGGGATTCCGTCGACCTCACACCAAGGCTCGAGCGTCTGATGGGTCCTGTGGCATTCGATGCCTGGTCGACGCACCCGCGCCTTGCCCGAGTGGACCACCAGACAAATAGGTTCTCTGGGTGTCCATTCGCCATGTCCAAGGGAGTACGGGATCGCAGTCTCCAGCAGCCGAAGTCCCGCAAGGCCGGACACCAACGCCGGCTGGGCGCACGATGCCAATGCTGCGCGGGCTGCCATCATCAGATCCAGCGACGGAGCCTTCTCGCAATAGACTCCACGGTGCACCCTGTACTCGGGGGCCTCGTCTATTTGTCGACGTCCGACCCCCAGATCAAGGACTTCGGACCGCGACAGTGGACCCTGATTGGCCAGAGCCTCGTGAAGAAGAGTCATGAGCCGATCCTCACCCGAACCCGAACGATGACGCAACCAACCCCCCCCAAAGCCAGTGGATAACTCCTCCCGTCTCACGCCATCACCCCCATGACAACGAGCGTCCTCATGTCTTTCTTCGCCGAAGGATGCCAAAGGCCCGCTGCGCCACCTAGGTGCCACTGAGGGCAATCGTCAAAGATGCAGGTTCCGGTCTCCCGCCCCTCCGGCCGCCATTCTCTTTCCCCTGGTCACCGGCGCGACAAGTCGCACCGGTGGAGCGCGGCGCATGCCGGAACCTGCATCTTTGACGATTAGTGGCTGTCGCGTGGTTGTTCGGCGTGTTGCTAGCGTTGTCGTGGCGTGTGAGCTGGGATAATATTGTTCATGGCTTACAATTTGCGGACGGTGGATCGGGGTCAGGGACTGTTGATGCCTGA
>WQYN01000126.1 GCA_009781225.1 Micrococcales bacterium
CGCACGATGGCGGCGCTCCCGGCGTCCTCGCATCCTTCTCCATGGATGTGGGCTGCGTGAGGATGACCGAGCGGCACCTGCGTTCTGACCCTCCGACCCCCGCCGAGGTGGCAGCCGCTGCTTCCGACGTCGATGCCTGGCTTGACAAGGCAGGTCGCGTCGTGGATCTCGGTGCGACCCGGACGCTTGTGGGCCTCGCCGGGAGTGTCACCACCCTCGCAGCCTTCGCGCTTGACCTGCACTCTTATGATCCTTTGGCCGTCCACGGGTCGGTGTTCTTGGTCGACGACATGCTCAGCGCCTGCCGCCGAATGTGGGAGATGCCGCGAGCCGCGATCGCTGCCCTCGGGACGGTGCAGGTGGGACGAGCCGACGTCATTGCCGGGGGAGCCCTGGTGTGGTCCAGGGTCATCGAGCGTGTACGCGCCGCCACCCGGGCATCCGGCCACCCCCTTTCCCACGTGACCGTCAGTGAGCATGACATCCTTGATGGGATCACGATGACGGCGGCCGCCCGAGCGCATACCCGCGGCAGGTCACCGCTCCCGTAGCCCAACGGCAGAGGCACCCGGCTTAAAACCGGCCAAGTGTGGGTTCGACTCCCACCGGGAGCACCAAGGACCCCCCCCGCGCCCGCCCCGCGGGCGCCCCCACCCTCCCCTCCCCACCCTCCCCACTCTCCCCACTCTCCCCACTCTCCCCACCCTCCCCACCCCAAACTGGGGAGCGCCCTCATGGAATTTGGCCCCCTCAAAACCAACGAAACCACTCCCAGGTCCGGTGGGGGCAGGGAGACCGGTCGGCGAGGGGGGGCCCGCAGGACCGCCCGCGGCCCTGCCCGCAACGGCTGCGGGAGGGGGGTTTTTGCGGTTTCGCTGATAGTGATTTCTCACTCACCGAACTGCGTCCGGGCGGTGCATGACAGCGTCCCCCGAGGCGCCCGCTAGCGCTGCCGGGGGGATCGTTGCGGAGGTGTGGGTCGTTCCGGCGTGCCGATCCGATACGAGTCGACAAGGGAGGGAAGCGGGTCGAACATCCTGCGTTCGCGGCGCAGTGAATCGCAAGGCGGTGCCGTCATCGTTCGGCTGGGAATGCGGGAAGCGGGACTAAGGGCCTATATGCGCGCTTTGGTTCGTCGCGCGCCCGGGACCTGGGAAATCCCTGGGCGACGGGGATCGCCACGGCGGTCGAGCGCGTCGGGCCCACTCTCCTGGCCTGCAAATTGTGGATGAAAGACCAGGTGGCTGCGCCGCCATCGTGCGCATGCGGGAAAGCCAGGCCATATGGCCGTGACCTGCAAGTTTGCCTTCTGGTAGGCGGCCTGGTAAAAGACGCGACCCACCGCGCCGTATCCCGAGGAAGAAGAGTTATCCACACCGTTTTCCACAGGAAGGCGAGTTATCCACATCGGCCCTGCAAGCCGACTTGACTTCTTGTTAGCGTCCTTACGACCGCCACCAACGGCGGAGGATTTCCCACGACCCAGGAGGACGTCATGCTCAAGTCACGGCCCCGTGTGATCGCGACGGTACGCCGCGATGGCAGCGGTGAAGTGGCCTTCAACGGAAACCGCATACCCATCGAAGGTAGAAGTGTCCAAGACGCGGGAGCGATCGCAATCGACCTCGTGGCGCAGCGGGCGGCGGGCTTCCGGCGACCACTTCGGATGACCGCGCAGAGCCCGCACGACACGCGCGTGCTCATGGTCTATGCGGACGGACGCGTGATCGAGGCGAAGGATTCGTCGCTTCGGCCGGCCCACCTCGTGGGGGGAGTCGGAGCGCTTGCTGTGCTTGGCGTGGCGTTCTGGCTGTGGGGACTTCCGTTGTTGACCCATGGCGGCGGGGGCGAGGCTCCGGCTGTGGCGGTGACGCCCGCGGTGAGTGTCGCTCCTGAGGTGACGGGGGTGCCCGTCGCGCCCGCGGGGCAGCCAGCTGCGCCCGAGGGACAGCCAGCTGCGCCCGAGGAGGCGCCGCAAACCCCCGCGGACCCACCCGCGCCCGCCCAGGAGGGAATGACAGCACCCGAGACCTCCCTTGACCCCGCGCCATCGGACCCATCAACCACCAACCCCACCAGCGCCCCCAAGGCCAGGAAGGCCAAGAAGGCGAAGAAACAGTCCAACGCCCAGGAACCCTCCTGGGTGCCCCCCGCCAACCCCGCTCCCCGCCAGAATGGCGGATCGGGCGGCAAGAGTGTCGTCATCTGGGACTAGAAAGGCCCCAGACGTCGATTCAATGACGTAGAAAAGGAAAACCCCAACCATGCTTTCATTCACCACCCGCGTTCTCAAGGCCTCGCGCCGCGTAGCCGCGCTGACCACCGCAAGTTGCCTTGCGCTTACTGGGCTTGTGCTCGGAGCCTCATCGGCGAGCGCTGCCGATTGGTCGCAGTCCTGGCCCAACGCCTCGGGCTCGACCTTCACACTCAGCATAAAGGGTCTGCGCGCCCTCAACCCCGAGTACGCCTACACCGGCGACACCCTCACGGCGATCTGGACGCACAAGATTGACAACAAGGACCGCAAGCGAATCGGTCACCTCAAGTGCACCGGCGGCGGCTTGTCGAAAGCCGAGACGCAGAGCGGCTACCAAAACTCCGCGACGATTACTATGCAGATCAAGCCCTCCATCGCCGGCACCGTCACCTGTGAGGGCTGGACGACCGAGTCGGACGGCAAGTCGAGCGCCACCAACAAGCATGCGAAAGCCTTCACTGTCTATTCTCCCGTCACGCCCAAGATCACCGCCGCCCTCACGGGCAAAGCAAGCCTCAGGGCGGGCGAGACCGCCACGGGCTCCTTCGCCTTCACGCACACCTCGCCCCCCGGGGTGACACAGCCGACAGTCCAATGGACGATGACGGGCACCGCCGGCAATGAGCTGGTCGCCTCTGGGCTTTCCTACACGTACAGGGCTTACAAGACGGGAACCAACACGATCACGGCGACAGTTCTCGGGGGGTGGCAGAACCCGGGGACGATTCGGACTTCCTTCGCCGTCACCGTGAGTCCTGGGCCGGCGAAGACCCTGTCCTTTACCGCGTCGACCCTCACGCCGGGCCGTGGGCAAACGGTCACCATGAGTTCGGTGGTTCTCACCGATGCCTATGGGAACGGCTTGCCGGATGCGGTGACGTTCACTTCCACTGAGTCCACGGACAGGATCTCTGGTCATCAGGTCGTCATATCCCAACGCTCTGGTGAGCGAACCATCAGGGGCGCCGGTGGAGGGCTCGTCAAGGACGTCAAGGCTGTCGTCAATGGCGTCCCGATTGTGACGGGACCGAATCCCGTCGATGCCGCTGCTGGGTACAAGTACGACGCCAAGCTTGAGGTGGACGCTTATCCAGCGGCCGTGTCCTACACCTGCGAGGGTCTTGCCCCCGGAGTCGAGGTCAAGGACGGCCGTGTTGTCGGGACCGTGACCAAGGTGGGCACCTGGACGGGGAACTGCGTTCCTCGTAACACGACGGGCAACGGCCTTCCTGTGACCATCAAGACGACCATCACTCCCGCGATTGCCTCCCAGTGGAGTGCCACCCCTGACCTGGCGATTGCCTATCCGGGAGACCGGGTGAACTTCAACGTGGGCGCCGAGGATCCCTATGGCAACGTTGTTCCCGCGGAAAGAGTCGAGGTGCTTGCCATCGGCGGGCTCGTGCAGGGCGATGCTTCTTCGGAGACTGGCGGAGGCAGCGTCCGAGTGGGGTACACCCTCGGGCCGCGCACCTTCAAGGTGAACGCCGTTGATGCGCAGGACCGCGGGAAGGTCGGCCAGGTCTACGTCTCTTTGGAGGTTGTCAATCCGCCCGTCACGGTGAAGCCCAAGATCACCGTCCCCCAGGAGACTGTTCGTGCCCAGGTCGCCAAGGCGGTGTCCATCACGATTCCCGTGGAAGGCAATCCGCAGGTGGAAAGGGAGGCCGGGGCCATGCCCATCGGACTCGCCCTGAAGAAGGTCAACGACTTCACCTGGGTGGTTGCTGGTACGCCGACGGCAGCGGGGGACTACGAATTCCGTCTCACGGCCTCCAACGACAACGGATCAGCCTCCGGCTCGATCGCGATCAAGGTTGACCCCGTTCCAACCCCGCCGTCTCCCAAGCCCACGAGTGGCACGGGCAACGGTGGCTCGGGCTCGGGTGGCTCGGGCTCGGGTGGTTCGGGTGGCTCGGGCAACGGCGGCTCGGGTAGCGCCGGAAACGGTGGCTCCGGCTCCGGCTCCGGAGGCTCCGGCTCCGGAGGCTCCGGTTCAGGCCCCGGCAATTCCCTCACCGTCAACCCCAACGGCTCCATCCAAGGCCCCCTCACCGGTTCCTTGAAGGTCGGCGAGAACCTTGTCGCCCCGGTCGCGCTGGTTCCCAACGGTTGGTCCGCCCACTACACGTGGTTCCGCTCGAACGATGGCGTGTGGCTTCGCCTTTCCGACACCGGCGCAACCCACAAGGTCAAGAGCGCGGACATCGGCCGACGGCTCCGGTGCATCATCACTTTGACCAAGGGATCCAGCGCCAAGAGGATCGTCCTCGAGTCCACCGTCCCTCCGGCCAAGGCCACCTTGTCAGTCACGGCAAGCCGGGCAGGCTCAAACGGCTTCGCCTTCAAGGTCAAGGTCAAGGCGGCCGGGATCAAGAAGCCGACGGGCAAGGTCTCCATCAAGGTCGGCGGTACCACGAAGAAGGCGCAACTCAAGGCCTCCAAGCGCGGCAAGGTCACCATCACCTTCGACAAGGTGCCCGCGGGAACCTCCCGCATCACCGTGACCTACGCAGGCAACCAGCAGGTCGCCAAGGCCGTCAAGAAGGGCCGCGTCTACGGCTAAGACCCCCTGACCATGGCCACTGCGCGCGCACCCATGCCAACCCGAGAGCGGCGCCACGGCCATGACAAGGCGGCTCACGTCGGCGGATCACCGTCCAGCACAGTGATTCCTCGGCGTGGGCCGCCTTACTTTTCCCGAATCCGCCCCTCCACCACCGAAGCGATCTCCCGCAGCACCCCCCCGACTGACGAGCTCGCGTCCAGAACCACCGGCTGCCCCGAATCCCCTCCCTCGCGCACGGCAATGTCAAGCGGCACCTGCCCCAACAGCGGCACTTCCACGCCCAGCACTTCCGACAGATTGGCCGCCACCGCGGCCCCCCCGCCGGCCCCAAAGACCTCAAGCCGGCTCCCATCCGCCTGCTCGAGCCACGACATGTTCTCGATCACCCCCGCCACGCGCTGCTGAGTCTTCAGCGCCATCGCCCCCGCGCGCTCGGCGACCTCAGCCGCCGCGATCTGTGGCGTTGTGACCAGCAGAATCTCCGCCCCCGGCAGCAGCTGCGCCACAGACAGCGGGATGTCGCCCGTTCCCGGCGGCAGGTCGAGGAACAGCACATCGAGATCCCCCCACCACACGTCGGCAAGGAATTGCCGCAGCACCTTGTGGAGCATTGGCCCGCGCCACACGACCGGCTGCCCCGTCGAGACGAGCATCCCCATCGAGATGACCTTCAGCCCGCACGCCACCGGCGGCACAATCATCTCGCCCACCTGCATCGGCTCCCCGTCGCACCCGAGAATCCGAGGAATCGAGAACCCGTAGACGTCGGCGTCCACGACCCCCACCTCGAGCCCGGCCGCCGCCAGCGCGACCGCGAGGTTCGCCGTGATCGTCGACTTCCCCACGCCCCCCTTGCCCGAGGCGACCGCAAACACCCTGGTCGGCGACCCCGGCAGGTTGAAGGGAATCTCCGCCTCCGTCATCCCACCCCGAAGCTTCCCCGACAGCTCAGCGCGCTGTTCGTCCGTCATCGTCCCCAGCACGACCTCCGCCGACGTCACCCCCGCGACGCCCGCCACCGCTTCCCGTGCCATCTCCTGGAGCACGTCCCTGAGCGGACACGCCGCCACGGTCAACAGCAGATGGACGATGACGTCCCCCGCCTCCCCGATCACCACGTCCCCCACCATGCCCAGCTCCGTAATAGGAAGCCGCAGCTCAGGGTCATAAACCTCGCCCAGGGCCGCCATCACCGCATCACGCACCACAGTCGTCATGCCCCCCATCGTACGATCCTCACTGAGCCCAGAGCTCGGCGATCCAGGCTTCGATGGCGTCGGCGCTGCGGGGGAGGCAGGCGGAGAGGTTTTCGCAGCCGTCGGGGGTGATTAGGACGTCGTCTTCGCAGCGGGCGCCGATTCCGCGGAAGTCCTCGGGGACGGCGAGGTCCTCGGCCTTGAAGTAGAGGCCGGGCTCGATCGTGAAGACCATGCCGGGCTCGAGCAGCGCGTCGATGTAGTGCTCGGCGCGGGCTTGGGCGCAATCGTGGACGTCAATGCCCAGGTGGTGGGAGGTGCCGTGCACCATCCAGCGCCGATGCTGCTGCCCTTCCGGCGTCAAGGCGACCGAGGCGGGGACGGGAAGCAGGCCCCAGGCTTCGAGGCGCTCGGCGATGACCTCCATGGCGGCGTCGTGGACGTCGCGGAACCGGTTGCCGGGGCGGGCAGCGGCGAATCCGGCGTCGGCGGCGGCGACCACGGCCTCCCAGACCTCGCGTTGGCGCGGCGAGTAGCGCCCTGACACCGGGAGCGTCCGGGTGATGTCAGCGGTGTAGAGGGAGTTCACCTCGACCCCCGCGTCGAGGAGCACGAGGTCGCCCTCGCGGACCGGCCCCGTGTTGGTGATCCAATGCAGCGTTGTCGCGTGGTTGCCGGCGGCGGCGATCGTCTCGTAGCCCAGCCCGTTGCCGTCGATGCGCGCTCCGGCCTCGAAGGCGGCTTCGATGACGCGCTCACCGCGCGGATGGCCGCTGGCCTGCGACAATGCACGAACCACGCGCTCAAAGCCCCGCTTCGTCGCGGCGACCGCGCGGCGCATTTCGTTGATCTCGTGCGAGTCCTTGATCAGGCGCAGCTCGGAGGCCGCTTCGGCGAGCTTCTCGTCTGGGGTCAACGCAGTCTCTGACGCGCGCACTGAGCAGCCGGGCAGGCCTGCCTGCTGACGAATCTCCTCGACCAACGCGCTGACCTGGGCATCTGCCTCTTGAATCACGCGCAGCCGGACCTGGCCCTCGCCCGCATCCTTCGCCAGGGCGTCGCGCAGCGTGTCGAGGTGGGCGGTCCGGATGCCGCCGAGCAGCTCGACCTCCTCAAGGCTGGGCCGCCGCCCCACCCAGAACTCGCCGTACC
>WQYN01000127.1 GCA_009781225.1 Micrococcales bacterium
AACCGCCCCACCCGTGGGATGACCGTGTGCTCACGCGGCACACGGTGCCTCGTCAGGAGATGTCCATACCATGCCAACAACCTCATCTCAAGACAATCAACCCTCTCTGGAGACGCTCCTTCGCCGCTACGCGGCCCCTGTCCTCCGGCTTGCACTCTGGTTGACGGGCGACGGCACTGATGCGGATAGATTGACGTATCGAGCCTTCGTCGTGGTCCACAAGAATCAGTCTTCCATCAGGCCCGACGCGGTCATCGAGCGAGCCAAGAAGAAGGTCCTTGAATTGTTCCTTGCCGACTCTCAAAAATGGGACGGCACCACCCCACTTGAGGCCGAACCGCCCGCCTGCCTCGACCAGGCAGTGGACGTCAAGAGTGGCCTGCGATGCCTCCCACCTGCGCAGCGAGCGGCCCTGGTGCTGTACGACATCGAAGGTTATAACTATGAGGCCGCGGCTGAATTACTCAGCATGCCGGTCGAAGAGTTATATCGGAAGGTGACCTTAGGTCGCGAAATACTCCAGGCGGTACTTCCGCACTCTACTGAAGAGGCTGCTTCCGACTCCGACGACCCACGGATGCCGGTTTTTCCACCGGACCGCGGCTCCGATCCTGCCCTTCTTTCCATGCTCGATCAAGGCGAGGAGGATCCGTCGATCGAGCCCTACGAAGCCTCCATCATGCCGCCCCGGGAAACCCTCACTACCCCGGTCGACGAGGACTACTACGTCGCGTCAGGGAAGGAAAACGAGGACCATTTCTACGGTTCATTCAATGGTCCGAACGGCGTCGTGGTCGGCGCTCAGCCGACGTCGCGACGCCGGCGCTACCGCACGCTGGGGCGCCGAATTATCCGCGCCTGGGCAAGCCGTCCGATCATGCGATCCGCCACGACCATCGCCATCATTGCCCTGTGTTTGGCGAGCCTCATGTTCCATTACACCGAGGGATCTATCGCTTGGATTACCGGCAGCGGTCCAGGCTAGGACCTATTTCCCTCGCGCCTTCGACAGCGGGCTGACGGCGCGCGATGAGCCCTTACTCCCCCTACTCCTCAGGCTCCTTGGGCCCCGGTTTCATCGTCTCGTAGATCTCCCGACAGGTGGGGCAGACGGGGAAGCGCTGGGGGTCGCGACCGGGGATCCACACCTTGCCACACAGCGCAATGACGGGGGTTCCGACCACCGCTGACTCGAGGATCTTCTCCTTGCGCACATAGTGGGCAAACCGGTCATGGTCGCCCGGTTCAGCAACCTGAGTCTCGACCCGCTCAAGGAGTGCGGTCGACGTCCGGGGCGCTGATTCGCTGAGACGGCGTTCTTCGTCCACGCCCCTCACACTCCCAGCCTCGACGCGATGAGTTCGCGCACCTTGGCAGCGTCGGCCTGTCCCCGCGTCGCCTTCATCACCGCGCCGACGATCGCCCCGATCGCCTGAACCTTGCCGCCGCGAACCTTCTCGGCCACATCCGGCATCGCCACGAGCGCCTCGTCAATCGCTGCCAGCAACGCCGAATCGTCGGAGACCACCGCGAGCCCACGCGCGGCCGCCACCGCTGCCGGTGAGCCCTCCCCAGCGAGGGTTCCTGCCAAAGCCTGCCGTGCCAGCTTGTCCGTCAGCTGTCCGTCAGCGACGAGCGCGGCGAGCTCGGCGACATCGTTCGCCGTGATGGCAAGCTCCTCTAGGCCAACTCCGCGCTCATTCGCGACCCGGGCGAGCTCACCCATCCACCACTTGCGGGCGGCGGCGGCAGTGGCTCCGGCCTTCACCGTGGCGTCGATGAGCTCGAGGGCGCCAGCGTTGACCGCATCGCGGATCTCGCGGTCCGAAAGACCCCATTCGCGGGCCAGGCGACGGCGACGCGCGGCTGGCAGCTCGGGCAAGCCGCGCCGCAGTTCCTCGATCCACGCGGGGTCGGGAACGATCGGGACAAGGTCCGGCTCGGGGAAGTAGCGGTAGTCCTCGGCGTGCTCCTTGGAGCGCCCGGGCGTCGTCGCGTCGATGTCCTCGTGCCAGTGGCGGGTCTCCTGGACCACGGGTTCTCCGGCCGCGAGCAGCCCCGCCTGGCGGCACACCTCAGAGCGGGCAGCACGCTCGATGGCGCGCAGGGAGTTGACGTTCTTGGTCTCCGAACGTTTGCCGTAGGGGACTTTGTCCTGGTCAACCGCCACTTTCTCCCGCAAGGAGAGGTTGACGTCCGCTCGCATCGACCCCTGCTCCATCCGCGCATCGGAAATGTCGAGCGCGAGCACGAGTTCCCGCAGCGCGGCCACGTAGGCCCGAGCGACCTCGGCGACCCGCGCGCCTGTCCCTTCTACCGGACAGGTCACAATCTCAATGAGAGGCATCCCCGAGCGGTTGTAGTCGACGAGCGTGTAGTCCGCCCCGTGGATCCGCCCGGCCGTCCCGCCGATGTGAGTGTTCTTTGCCGCGTCCTCTTCCATATGCGCGTGGTCAATCTCGACGCGCACGACCTCGCCATCGTCGAGCTCGACATCGAGATGCCCGCCGATGCAGATGGGGTTGACGTTCTGCGTGATCTGGTAGTCCTTGGCCAGGTCAGGGTAGAAATAGTGCTTGCGCGCGAAGGGACTCACGCTAGGGATGCGGCTGCCCAGCGCCAGCCCCAGCCGGATCGCGGATTCGACGGCGGCCGCGTTGAGGACGGGCATCGCGCCGGGGAGTCCGAGGCAGGCGGGGCAGGTCTGCGTGTTGGGCGGCGCCCCGAAGGTCGTGGGGCAGGGACACAGCAGCTTGGTGCGCGTGTTGAGCTCGACATGGGTCTCGATCCCGAAGACCGGGTCGAACCGCTCAATGGCGAGGTCAAAGTCCATGGGAAGGGCCGTCATCGTGCGTCCTCCTTTCCGGACTGGCGAAGTATGTCAGGCGCGTTTGCCCACAGAGGCGAGCCCCACTGCGCTGTCAAGGCGGCCTCGAGGGCGGCGGCAACGCGGTACATGACCTCGTCGCGGCGGACAGGGGCCAGGACCTGGATGCCGGCGGGCAGGCCGTCCACCAGGCCGGATGGCAGGGACATGCCGGGGATGCCGGCGAGGTTCGAGGGGATGGTCGCCAGGTCGCAGAGGTACATGGCGAGCGGGTTTTCGACCTTCTCACCCAGGGGGAAGGCGGTGAACGGTGTCGCGGGCGTGACCAGGGCGTCCGTCTGCTCCCAGGCGGCGGCGAAGTCGCGTTGGATGAGCGTGCGGACCTTTTGGGCGCTGCCGTAGTAGGCGTCGTAGTAGCCGGCCGACAGCGCGTACGTGCCGAGGATGACGCGCCGCTTGACCTCGGGGCCGAATCCGGCCGCGCGCGTGGCCGACATCATGGTCATGGCCGTCGCCCCGGGCTCGTCCTCGCCGACCCGCAAGCCATGGCGAATGCCCTCGAAGCGAGCGACGTTCGAGCTGGCTTCCGAGGCCATGATCAGGCAATACGCGGCGAAACTGTAGTCGAAGGAGGGGCAGTCGACTTCCTCGATGCTCGCCCCCAGGCCGCGAAGCGTCTCGAGCGCCTCCTCGAATCGCTGGAGCACACCCGGCTCGTAGCCCTCGCCTTTCAGCTGGGTAACCACGCCAATTCTCATGCCCGTGAGGTCGCCCTGCGCTCCCAGTTTCGCAGCATGGACGATGGCGGGCGGCGGCTCATTCAGCGACGTCGAGTCCTTGGGATCCCACCCGGCGATCGCCTCATGGAGGTAGGCGGCATCAAGAACCGTCCGGGCGGCCGGCCCGACCTGGTCGAGCGAGGAGGCGAGGGCAACGCCGCCCTGGCGGGAGACGCCACCATAGGTGGGCTTGGCCCCGACTGTCCCGGTGACGGCCGCGGGCTGGCGGATGGAACCACCGGTGTCAGAGCCGAGGGCGAGGGGGGCTTCGAAGGCGGCGACAGCGGCGGCTGAGCCTCCTCCCGAGCCTCCGGGGATGCGCGTGAGATCCCACGGGTTGTGCGTGGGTCCGAAGGCTGAGAATTCGGTGGAGGATCCCATGGCGAACTCATCGAGGTTCGTCTTGCCGAGGATCGGCATGCGGGCCTGCTTGACCTTCCGGACCACGGTCGCGTCGAAGACGGGAATCCAGCCTTCGAGGATCTTTGACCCGGCGGTCGTGGGGATTCCTTTGGTGGCGAGGAGGTCCTTGACCGCGATGGGGACGCCGGCGAGAGGGGGGAGGTCCTGGTTGGTTGCCCTGTCGTGGTCTACGCTCCTGGCCTCCGCGAGCGCCTGGTCTGGGGAGACGGCGAGGAAGGCGTGGACGTGGGAGTCGACCTCGTCGATGCGGTCAAGGTGCGCCTGGGTGAGCTCCTCTGAGGAAACCTGCTTGCGTGCCAGCAGGTCCGCTTGCTCGACGGCGGTGAGGCGAGTCAGGCTCATGGCGTCTCCCCCATCAGTCTCGGGACCCGGAAAAAGCCGTCTTCCGCCGCCGGGGCCGCTGCCAGCGACTCCTCGTTGGTCAGGCACGGCTCGGGGATGTCCTCGCGCATCACATTGGTCAACTCGATGGGGTGGGATGTGGCTGGGATCGACTCGTCGACCGCGCCCGAGACGACCGCAACGGCGTCCACAATGGCGTCCAACTGGCCAGCGAGTCGGTCAAGCTCGGCCGAGGTCAACGCGATCTTCGCGAGATCCGCCAGCCGCGCCACCTCCTCCCGCGTGATATCCGACATAGCCCCGAGTCTAGGCGACCGCGCCCGCAAGACCCACGGTGCCATGGCCACCCGCCGCGCAGGCCGCCGCGCGACAGCGCTTCCCCCGGACCGCGCCATGGCCCCCCGGCGCGCGACAGCGCTTCCCCTCAACCACGCCATGGCCCCCCGGCGCGCGACAGCGCTTCCCCTCAAACGAGGGAGTGCTTTGGTTGAATCTGGGACCCCCTTTTTGAAGGAAACCACTCCCCAGTTTGCCCGCGCCCCGCCCCACCGCCGCCACACCCCACCCCTCCTCCCCGCCAGCAGCCGCAAACCCTCTAAAACAGGGTTCGCATTCCCTTCAAAACAGTGGTTGGCTGCTATGCTCGCTTCATGCCGACCTACCGTCCTCGCCTGATCGACCAGCGAATCGAGCGCAAGCTCCGCTCCTCCGGAGGCATCCTGCTCCGCGGCGCTCGACAAGTGGGAAAGACGACCACCGCGCTCCACCACGCACGCAGTCACGTCCAGCTGGGCGACCTCGACCCGCGCCGACTCGCCATCCTTGAGCCACACACCACCCTGCAAGGCCCAACCCCACGCCTCATTGATGAATGGCAGCTGGCCCCCGACATTTGGAACGCCGTCAGGCACGAGATCGACGAACGACAAGCCAAGGGCCAGTTCATCCTGACAGGCTCAGCGACCCCCAGCGACGACGTGACCCGGCACAGCGGCGCCGGCCGGATCGCCCGAATGACTCTGCGCCCCATGTCACTGGCGGAGAGCGGCGACTCAACCGGCAGTGTCCGCTTCGCGTCACTGTGGGAGGAATGGGATTCCGGAGCCACCGGGGGCCCTACGGTCAGCGACTACGCCGACCTGATCGTCAAAGGCGGATGGCCCGGCAGTATCGACCTTCCCGTCCTCGACGCCGCAGACTCCCTGACCGACTACGTAGACAACCTCGCGAGCGTTGACCTCAGGACGCTAGATTCCCCCCCCGATCCGATCCGCATGACCGCCCTCCTCAGGGCACTGGCGCGGAACACGTCGACCGAGGCCTCACTCACCAAGCTGGCCAGGGAATCACAGATCGGTGCCACCGCCCCCACTCCCTCGACAGTCCGAAAGTACCTCGACCAGCTGGCCCAGGTCTACGTGCTTGACGAGCTGGCAGCCTGGCCAGTCCACCTACGCTCAAGCATCGCCCAGCGGGTCAAACCGCGGTGGCACTTTGTCGACCCCTCAATTGGCGCGGCCGCGCTCCGAGCCACCCCGACCTCCCTAGAAAAGGACCCCGAGACCTTAGGCCTGTTCTTCGAGTCACTTGCCATCCGCGACCTGCGAGCCTACGCCGACACGATCGACGCCCAGGTCTACCACTACCGCGACGCCGAAGGCCTGGAAATCGACGCCGTCATCGAACGCCCCGATGGCACCTGGGCCGCATGCGAAATCAAACTAGGAGGCCAAGCGGCCATTGACCAGGCCGCCAAGAACCTGCACCGCCTCCGACACCGCCTCCCCCAACACAAGTGGTCGCAAGCCGCCTCCCTCAACATCATCACCGCCGGCCCCGCCAGCTACCGCCGCAAAGACAACGTCCAAGTAGTCGCCCTAGCCCACCTAGCCCCCTGACCCGTCACCCACGCTCCCCCTCCCAAAGACCGCGCACGATGACGGCGCTCCAGTCTCGGGCATCACGCACCCCCGCCTCCGCCCCCATCCCCTAGGCTGGTACCCCACGCACCACCCAGGAGAAGGGATGTCTGCATGCCTGCCAAGGTCGGAATCATCATGGGGTCGGACTCCGATTGGCCCGTCATGGAGCAGGCGGCCGCCGCGCTCAAGGAGTTTGCCATTCCCTACGAGGTGCGGGTCATCTCCGCCCACCGCATGCCCGACGAGACAATCGCCTACGGCCGCGAGGCCGCTGACCGGGGACTTCGCGTAATCATCGCGGGCGCGGGCGGAGCAGCAGCCCTCCCCGGGGTGCTCGCCGCGGTCACGGTGCTGCCCGTCATCGGCGTCCCCGTCTCGCTTCGCGTCTTAGACGGGCTCGACTCGCTTTTGTCCATCGCGCAGATGCCCGCCGGAGTCCCCGTGGCAACGGTGGCGGTCGATGGCGCCCGCAACGCCGGCCTGCTGGCTGCCCGGATACTCGGCGCAGGTGAGGGCCCCGAAGCGCTCACGATGCGCGTCAAGGTCCTCCACGCCCAGGCCGAGATGAAGGCAAAGGCCGAGGCCAAGGGCGCCCGGCTCGCCGAGAAGCTGAGCTGAACCCTGTGGCAAAACGCCTGGAAATCTTCTCCTCGCGCACCGCGTTCGTCTCGTGGTTCACCGAGCTACTGCGCTTCGGGCTAGTTGGAGCCGTCGCCTACGTCGTGGACGCCGGCGGCTTCAACCTCCTGGCCTACGGCCCCATCACCTACTTCCATGGCCAAGAAGTCCGAGCCGGCGTCTTCTCAGGGTTTGCCTCGATCATCGTCGCC
>WQYN01000128.1 GCA_009781225.1 Micrococcales bacterium
GGGGTGATCGGAGAGGTACTGGCTGATCTCGTGCTTCTCGAGGTGCTTCGCCTTGAGCCGGTTGAACTGGCTCTCCGGCAGGAGCGGGAGGGCCTCCATGGTCGCCCGGTAGTGGTCCGTCAGCCGTTTGCACTCCTCGAAGCCGACGGCGGTCGATCGCGGCAACGTCCGGTATTCGGTCATGAGGGCGGCCAGCTTGCGGACCGCATCAGCATGGCGGCCGGCCGCTCCTCGCCGGTCGAGCACGAGGTCGAAGAGCGTGAGCGAGAAGGTGAAGACGGCGAACCATCCGAGCCACGTGGATCGTTCGGCCCTGAGGCCGAGGATGATCACGGTGCTACTGCCACCGGCGAACGCGAACGCCGTCGCGATCACGGAAGCGAGCAGGATCACGCAGACGAGGAGGGTGCCCTGGACGCGGGTGCGGTCGCGCATCAGCGAGTGCATGGTCGTCATCAGGTCGACGGTCCCTCGCTGCCGCTCGACCTCCTTCGCGAGCGCAGCCTCGTCGTTCGGCGCCTCGTCAGTCACCGAGTTTCGGATCGTAGTCCCCGACGGCGGAAAGGGCACCTGTGGGGACCGCCGCCCCCACCCGGCCTAGCCGACCGCCGCCTTGATCCCGGACGTGGAGATCTGGAAGCCCCGGCCGCCGGCGGTGCAGGTGACCCCCGTGGTGGCCGACTCGCAGCGGAAGGGCCCCACGCCCGTCGCCGTCCTGTAGGCGAGGGTGGGTGCCTCCGAGTCGGGGTTGCCGAGGCACTGGTCACCGATGCAGGTGGTGTAGGAACCCGTCGGGTCCATCTTCACGGACTGCGGCGGCGTGCCCGTCTGGCAGTAGGCAGAGGTCAACCCGGCCCGTCCGACGTCGACCTCGCAGCTGATGTTGCCCGACGGCGAGAGGAACTCACCGCCGGTCGCGGTCTGCATGGGCACGAGCGTCGTGCCCTTCGCCGCCGGAGCCGCGGTTGTCGGTGGTGGTGGCGCCGTGGTCGGGGCCTGAGCGGCGGTGGTCGGGGGCGCCGCCGGGGCCACGGTCGTCGCGGGCGGGGCCACGGCTTTCTGCGGCGGCGTGGATTGAACGGCCGTGCTCGCGGGCGCGGCCGTCGTGGGTCCCGCCGCCGGGGTGTCCGTCTGCCGGGACCCGCAGCCGGCGAGGGCTAGTCCCACGGCAACGACGATGAACCCGAAGCGGCCCAACGCGCCCTCTGGTATGTGCTGCAGCACGACATCAACCTTTCTCTTCGCACATTCTCTCTTGCCGGTTTGGCGGCTTCCCGTTCCCGATCCGACATTGAAGCTGTAGGAGCAGGCCGACCGAGCCGCTGCGGAAGCGATCGGAGGTCACCCTGGCCCGTCCGCCGAGGGGTCTCCCAAAACGGTCGCGATCGGCACGCGGGATGCTCCCGATCCGGGATCTGCGCCCGGTTCGGTAGACCACCTCCCACCTGCCGTTTTGTTTGACCTGAACCCCGAAAAGTGGATGGCTTGACCAGTGAAGACCGACCACGTCACCTGGCCCACCAAACGGGGTCAAGGAATCAGAGCAGCCTCAACGGGATTCGAACCCGTGTTCCCGCCTTGAGAGGTGCAATCAGGAGTTCAAAGTAACCCATAGTAAATATAAAAGTGCAGGTCGGCAGGGGTGATAACCCCCACCGACACCTACCGGTCTGGAGGGTCCGCAAGAAAACGCGGGATGGTCTCCCTCAAGAGTCTGGTTGGCCCCAACGGCCTTACCCTTCCCGTGCACTCGCCCACCACGACCGCGAAGGGATCTTGGGTCAGCGAAACCTCGGTGAGGTTTTCCAGCTCTGAGGGGCGTGCAGAGCTTCGTTGGCCACCCGACGTACTGCTGTCGATGCTCCGACCTTCGTACCCTCATCGAGCAGTATTGGTCACTCAACGTTCTCTCTGACTGAAACGTTCTCAGTAATCCGCGGATCGGCCGGTGCTTGCCACCGACGTTGACCCTCGTGTCGTCGGGACAGTGGATGCCTATGTGCACAGCCGCGGCACAGGTGCTCCCAACAAACGGCGTCGCAGTGGGGGACGACGACCTATATCTCGTCCGAGTACCTCGGACCGACCTCATCTGTTTGAAGGGCGGGTACGTAGTAACTTCTGAGCGGTAGTCACCTTGGAAGAAGATAAATGCCCTCCGACACCCCAAACCTGGCTCGAATCAGTAAAGTGGGCGGCTGTTCCGGAGCTCCTCCTGCAGTGGTGGGGCACGTTAAGCATCGACTTGACCAAAGTCTTGAACGCGGGATCGGTACGACATGTCGTCAAGCGACGTCCAGCAGATTAGCGAGGCTCCTGGTGGCACTGACCGCTTTGCAGGAAGGAGTCTGTACCTCGGCGCTAGCACGATCACCGGTCCGCTCGTCGACAGTAACCGCGTCCATTATCGCAAGGTGATGTCGAGAGGCGAGAGATTCAAGCTCGGGGGCATCATCGCCCTCAATCTCCTCTTCGGTGTCGGATTCGTCGTGTGGTTGCTGTTGCCCTGGCATCTACCGATGCCCGGCGAAGGCATTTCGCCAGTAGCCCTGCTTAGCGGGTATCTCGCCATCACAATGGTGGTCGGTGTCGAGGTCGTCCGGGTACTACAGACGAGCTCTCTCTGGATATTCGGGACAGTCGCGCAGGATCCGGTGCCGATGGTCCCGGAGCCAGGCCTGCGTGTCGCCGTGCTCACGACGATCGTTCCCTCGAAAGAACCGGTCGACCTTGTCATGCGCACCCTGCGTGCGATGAAGCGTCTCGAGCATGACGGAACCCTCGATGTCTGGATCCTGGACGAGGGAGATGATCCGGAAGTGCGCCAAGCGGCACAGGTGATCGGCGTCAAGCACTTCTCTCGCAAGGGCATCGCACGCTGGAACACCGAGTCAGGCGCCTTTAAGGCCAAGACGAAGGCTGGAAACCACAACGCGTGGCGGGACGCGCATGAAAGCGACTATGACGTCGTCGCCCAGATGGATCCCGACCATGTCCCGCTCTCCGACTTCCTGACTCGAACCCTCGGCTACTTCCGCGAGCCCGACATCGCCTTCGTGGTCGCCCCACAGGTCTACGGCAACCTCTACGAGAACTGGATCGCGCACGGCGCCGCCTCCCAGGCGTACGTCTTCCACGGCATCGTTCAACGCGGCGGCAACGGCATGGGTGCGCCGCTCCTGATCGGGACCAACCACCTTTACCGGCCTACCGCCTTCGCCCAGATCGGTGGCTACCAAGACTCGATCATCGAGGACCACGTGACCGCCATGGCCGTCTATGCGGCCACGAATCCAGCTACTGGTCACAGTTGGCGTGGCGTTTACACCCCCGACATCCTCGCGATCGGGGAAGGCCCGACCTCGTTCACCGACTACTTCAACCAACAGAAGCGCTGGGCCTATGGCATCTGGGACGTCATCGGCAACAAGAGTCATCGAATGCTATCCCATGTGAGTCCAGCGCAGAGACTCTCCTTCTCTTTGCTCCAGATCTTCTACCCAGCGGTCGCTGTCGGATGGCTTCTCGCCAACCTTGCCACTGGGCTCTACCTTCTCGGTGCGGTCAGCGCGAATATCGAGGGGGTATGGTGGGTCGCGTTGTGGTTCGCTTCCTTGACCACATCGCTCCTAACCTTCTTCTGGATGCGTCGTTTCAATCTCGTCGAGCATGAACGACGCGAGCTCGGGCTGTCTGGCATTGGTTTGACCCTCACCGCGATTCCGATTTACGTGTCGGCGGCGCTCTCCTTCCTCGCGGGTCGGCCGCTTGCTTATGCCGTCACTGCCAAGGGCGATCTGACGAGCCCCGATCGGCTGAGCACATTCCGGCCGCATCTCTTCTGGGTTGCCGGAGGCCTGATCCTCCTCCTTGCGGGCATGACAATCGGGCCCATTCTCGTCCATCCGACTGTAGCGATCTGGGCGCTCGTCACTATTGTGGTCGCGGCGGTGCCGATTGCCATCCACTTGGCCGCGAGCCGGAAGAAACGCCCGAATTGAGACTCCTGACGAAGCCGACAACCGAATGCAAGCCAAGCTACGTTGGAGTGGCTCGTCTTGCCTTCCGTTTGGCGCCCCTACGGATGAGCCGCTCGATATCGGATCCATGAGGCTTTGAAGTTTACATCCTACGCATTCCAAGCGTTCCTGCCATATACTCATAGATGATGACGACAGTCCTGGTCACCGGAGGTGCCGGCTACATCGGCTCCCATACCTGCGTGGAGTTGGCTCTCGCTGGCTACGACCTGGTGGTTGTTGACAATCTCTCCAATAGCTGGCCTGAAACCCTTGACCGGGTGGGGGAATTGGTAGGACGTCCCATCCAATTCCATCGGCTCGACCTTCGGGAGCATCATGACCTACTGAACCTTTTCGCCTCTCGACGCATAGACGCGGTAGTACACTTTGCCGGCTTCAAAGCGGTAGGGGACTCCGTAAGAGATCCCCTGAGTTACTACGACAACAATGTCGCTGGGACCGTCAGCCTGCTCAAAGCCATGCTGCGCAACGACGTTGCTCGGCTAATTTTCTCCTCTTCGTGTACGGTGCACGGCTTACCCAGAAGCGTCCCTGTGACGGAAGGCGAACCTCGAAACCCGGTCAACCCCTATGGCTGCACGAAGGCCATGATCGAGAGGATAATTGAGGACCAGGTCGCCGCCACCTCGGGCTGGAGGGCCCTGTTGCTTCGATACTTCAACCCCGTCGGAGCGCACCCGAGCGCCCGGATTGGCGAAGACCCCATCGGCATCCCCACGAACCTGATGCCATATGTGATGAAGGTCGCCTCTGGTAAATACCCTTATGTTCACGTTTTCGGCGACGACTACCGAACGCGCGATGGGACCGGAGTACGCGACTACATACACGTTGTTGACCTCGCCAAGGGGCACGTTGCTGCGCTCCACGCGCTTGAACGGGTCGATGGCTGTCAAGCGATAAATCTTGGGACTGGGAGAGGCTGTAGTGTTTTAGAGGTTATTTCCGAGGCGTCAAAAGCCGTCGGATTCCCCATCCCCTATCGAATAGAAGGTCGACGACCAGGCGACATTGCGGAGATCTATGCGGATGCCTCCCTCGCGGCAGACGTGCTGGGATGGCAAGCGGAACACGACTTGACGGCGATGTGCCGTGACCACTGGAATTGGCAGCGTAAGAACCCCGACGGATACCGAAGCTCTATCTCCACCTGATCTCATTCCCGCGAGCCGCCGGCAAGCGCTCTGGGCGCAGTTCACCATGTCGTCCAATCGGGGCTCGGCGCTCGTCGCTCTACTCTTGGTAGACGCGCACGTAGTCGACCTGAAAACGCTGGGGAAACCGCGTGGAGGAATCCGGTGGGCCTGGGTAGGTGCCGCCGATAGCGGTGTTCATGATTAGGTACATGGGGCCATCGAAGTACCCCGGCGCCGCCCAGTGGCAGCGGGACCGCCCATCAACGAACCACTCGATCCGGCCGCCCGGCTGCCAAACCGCGCTGAAAGTGTGATAGTTGGCCGAGAAGTCCACTCCACTGTAGGTGCAACTCTCTGGGCCGATGTTCTCGCCGGGCTGAGGGCCGTAGTGGGGCGTCATGTAGATCTTGGAAGGCGTGTTCACGGCCTCAAGGATGTCGATCTCGTTGGCGCCCTCCGCCGGCCATGGACGACAGGGCACGACCGGATTGCACCCAGTACCCAGCATCCACAGTGCTGGCCATATGCCCTGGCCCATCTGCGGCAGTCTGGCTCGGATCACGACCTTCCCGTACGTGAAGGAGAATTTCCGGAAGGTATCGACGGCGGCCGACGTGTAGGCCAGTCCACCGTAGGAGGCGCGCCGACTAATCAGGCTCAGGCTGCCATCACGAACTGATACGTTCTTGGGAATGTAGTACTCAAATTCCCCATTGCGAGGTGTGGCGACGTTCTCCGCATTCCATTTGGCAGCATCGAGCGATCTCCCATTGAACTCATCCGACCAGATCAGATGCCAGGTGGAGCCGCCCACCGTGCGCCCCGCCCCAGCGCATGATGTCGCGACTGGCAAGATCACCGCAATTGCGACCAGCAACCGATGGCCCTTCCCGTGTCTGCAAATGGCTGTGACAACCCCCTTGCACCGCCAAGTAGGCCGAAAGGCCGCTCGTAGTGACGGCTTCGCACGTTAGCTCCTGTATCTGCCTCCGATTAGATGCTCGCCGGGCTGAACGCAGCTGGAGGTCCGCCAGCTCGACCTGCTTCCCTGCCGTCTGACCATAGACAGAGGTCAACCCGGCCCGGTTTGTTGTTGACCTCGCAGCTGATATTGCCCGACGGTGAGAGGAACTCACGGCCTCCCGCAGTCTGCACGGCCCCTTCCCGAAACGCTGACGGTCATTGGCTGGTCGAAGATCAGGGCACCGTACCCGCCGGGACGATCCATTCGGTGTCCTGGCCGGTGACGCCGGCGATGAGGTCGAAGTCGTGGTCGTAGTGGAGCACGACAAGCCCGGCGGCCTCGGCCGCCGCAGCTATGAGCAGGTCGGCGATCTTCGCACCGCGGTGTTGGCTTCGCTCGGCCAGGCGGTCCTGAACTCCCACGGCCCGATCCAGTATCCGTTGGTCGATCGACACGAAGGGCCAGGCGCCTCGCCGTTGTCGCGTGGCCGCGTGGTCGGCGGGGCCGGTGGAGGAGTAGCCGGCTTCGAGGTCGGTGATGCTGCAGCGAGCCACCAGTCCGGCCTCGAGGAGCGGATCCAGCCGCGTGGCGACCTCTGGTCTCGGTCTGCGGGCTAGGGCGGA
>WQYN01000129.1 GCA_009781225.1 Micrococcales bacterium
GCGCCGCCTCTCCGGCCATCCGCGAGGAGACCCCCACCCCTGAGGCCGCCCCTGAAGCCACCCAAGACCCCACCCCAACCCCAGACCCCGACCCCACCCAAGACCCAACCCAAACCCCACAACCCACCCCCCCGTCATCGTCCACCACCTCCGAAGAACCCCAAGACGAAGAAGAAGGCATCAACGAAATCCTCGCCCGCCTGGTCGCCACCAAAGCCGAGGCGGACAAGGCCGAAGAGGAAGCCCGCGAACCGGAGCCCACGCAAGCTGACCCGGACGTCACGGCCGAAACCAGGGCCAGGCTCAAGGGTCTCCCGGGGGAGTGGTACGTCGTTCACTCCTATGCCGGCTACGAGAACCGGGTGAAGAAGAACCTCGAGATCCGGCGCGACAACCTCAATATGGAGGACTTCATCTTCCAGGTTGAGGTGCCCACAGAGGAGGTCACCGAGTACAAGAACTCGGTGAAGAAGCTGGTCAAGAGGGTTCGCATCCCCGGCTACGTGCTGGTGCGGATGGAGCTGACGGATGAGTCGTGGGGCGCGGTGCGGCACACCCCGGGGGTGACCGGGTTTGTGGGGCACACCCACCAACCCGTGCCATTGACTCTCGACGAGGTTGCCTCGATGCTGGCCCCGGCCGCGCAGGCTGCGGCGGAGGCGCAAGCGTCGCAGACGGCGAGCTCGCCGGCGACCATGGCCCACGAGTTCGAGGTCGGCCAGGCGGTCACCGTCACCGACGGCCCGTTTGCTGACCACGCCGCAACGATCTCTGAGATCAACGCCGACACAGCCAAGCTCATCGTCCTGGTGACGATCTTCGGGCGTGAGACCCCCGTTGAGCTGGGCTTCCACCAGGTCTCGACCGTCTAGACAGCCTCCCCGAGGCACACCGCCACGGGGACCAACACCAAGGAACGGACAAGCTCAGTGCCTCCCAAGAAGAAGAAGGTCGCCGGCCTTATCAAGCTGCAGATTCAGGCGGGCCAGGCGAACCCGGCGCCGCCGATCGGCCCGGCACTCGGCCAGCACGGCGTCAACATCATGGAGTTCTGCAGGGCCTACAACGCGGCGACCGACTCCCAGCGGGGCAACATCATCCCCGTCGAAATCACGGTCTACGAGGACCGGTCCTTCACCTTCATCCTCAAGACGCCGCCCGCCGCGGACCTCATCCGCAAGGCTGCGGGGATCCCCAAGGGGTCCGCGACGCCGCACACCGTCAAGGTCGGCTCGATCACCGGTGACCAGGCCCGCGAGATCGCCCAGACCAAAATGACCGACCTCAATGCGAACGATGTCGAGGCGGCCGCTAAGATCATCGCCGGAACCGCCCGCTCCATGGGCGTGACCGTCGACTTCTAACACCACCCACGTGGCAGGGCCGTGGAGCGGCCCACAACGACCACAACTGCGAAAGGACACCAAGCAGATGAAACGCTCCAAGGGATACCGCGAAGCAGAAGCCAAGATTGCCGAAGGCAAGGTCTATGCGCCGCTCGAGGCCATCCGCCTCGCTCAGCAAACCTCCCCCACCAAGTTCGACGCGACCGTCGAGGTTGCCCTGCGGCTAGGCGTTGACCCCCGCAAGGCAGACCAGATGGTCCGTGGCACCGTCTCCCTGCCCCACGGCACGGGCAAGACCGCGAAGGTCGTGGTCTTTGCTGTCGGCGCGAGGGCTGAGGAAGCCATCGAGGCTGGGGCGGATGAGGTCGGCGGCGACGACCTGGTCGAGAAGGTTTCCAAGGGCTTCACCGACTTCGACGCCGCTGTCGCCACGCCGGACCTCATGGGCAAGGTCGGACGCCTGGGCCGTGTGCTCGGTCCCCGTGGCCTGATGCCCAATCCCAAGACCGGCACCGTCACGATGGATGTCGGCGAGGCCGTGCGCGCCATCAAGGGCGGCCGCATCGAGTTCCGCGTGGACAAGAACTCCAACCTCCACTTCATCATCGGCAAGGTGTCCTTCACCGACGTCCAGCTCGCGGAGAACTACGCCGCCGCCTTGGAGGAAGTCCAGCGCCTGAAGCCCGCCACCTCCAAGGGCCGCTACCTCATCAAGGCGACGGTCTCGACGACCATGGGCCCCGGGGTCCCGCTTGATCCAACCCGCACCCGCCGCATCACGGTCGAAGACTAGACTCGGCTCCAGAGCCCCAAAAGCCACGCAGGACAACGACGTCCGATGACGCACAAGGTCGTCGGTCAAGGAGAGTGACATGACAGCAACGCGCCTTGTGCGAGTCATAACGTCCCTAGCAGTTGCGCTCGCCCTCATCGGTGGATGCTCCAAGTCAGACGATGGCAAGAAGAACGCGCCGCCCGAGCCCACCCAAGGGACACAGCTCGCAGCCGGCGGCCTCGTAGACGTCCTTTTGCCGACGATGGCGGAACAACCGTGGGTGGAGATCTCCGGTCTGTTCCAAAACGCCCTGGACAACGCCGGCTTCGCTGTCCAGGTCAACGATGCGAACCTCAGCGCCGAGACTCAGGTCGAGCAGATCGAACAGGCCATCGACCAGGACGCCAAGGTGATCGTCGTCGCCCCAGTCGACGTCCCCCCCTTGTCGGAGGCGCTGAAGAAGGCACGTAAGGCCGACATCCTCGTGTTGAGCTACCTCACCATGATGGAGGAGGTCGATGGCGTGGTCCGTTACGACCCTGTCCAGGTGGGCCGGCTCCAGGCACAGTCCCTCCTCGCCGGGTTGAGGAAGGCCCATGATGAGAACGGGCCGTGGACCGTCGAGATGTTCGCCGGTGACGCCAACGACCTCGACGCCCAGCTTTACTTTGCCGGGGCGATGGAGCATCTTGAGCCCCTCATCAACGATGGCACCGTCGTGGTCCCCTCGGGTTCGGTGTCCTTCTTGGACGTTGCCACGGCGGCCTGGGATCCGACGGTGGCCAGCACCCGCATGGGTTCCCTGCTGTCGGGTGGCGCCCCAGCTCCCGACGGCATCCTCGGGGCCGATGACGCGATTGCCCAGGCAGTGATCGAGGCCTGCGAGGCCGCCGACGCCCAGGCACCTGTGGTCTCCAGTTTCCAGCGCAACTCGAACGATGACCTCACGGCCGCCACGCTGATCCGCGACTCTCGCCAGTACTCGACGATCGCCACGTTCCATTCCGGGATAGTCGGGAAGACCATGGAGGTCCTCCTCTCCTTGGCCAGCGACGATGGACTCAAACCCCCCGATGCCACCGCTGCACCCGATGATGGGGGAGTGGGCATCTACGCCGCGACCCCCGTCACGATCGACAAAGACAACGTCGACATCCTGGTCGCCCCCGATGGCATTGACAGGGTTTCCGACACCACCCCCGCCCTTGCTCCGGGCGACGTAGTCGGAGTCTCGCTGGCATCCCAGGCCCTGGAAAGCGATTTCCGAGCGGCCCTCGAACCCACCGGCCTGAGCGCCGAGATCGCAGACGCCGCGGGCAGTGCTGATGACCAGATCAAGCAAATCGAGTCCTTCCTCGCCCAGAAGGCCAAGGTCATCATCGTGGATCCCGTGGACCCCGCTGGCCTCGGGGACGTCCTGAAGCAGGCAAAGAAGCAGGGTGCCTGGGTTTTCGCGTTCAACACCGAGATTGAGGGCACCGACGCAGTCGACGCCCTGGTCCGCTTCGACCTGGTGGAGACGGGTCGCGCCCAGGGCCGCGTTCTCCTTGAGGGTTTGGAGGCCAAAGTCGGCGGCAACGATCCGGACAACCCATGGACCGTGGAGTTGTTCTCCGGCGATCCGAAGGACAGGACAGCGAAGTACTTCTATGACGGCGCCTTGGAGATCCTGAGACCCAAGCTCGACGACGACACAATCAAGGTCCCGTCCGGAGTCGGCGATTTCAACGACATCTCGGCCAAGGACTGGGACGCTGCCCACGCGCGGACCCGCATGACAGTGCTGCTCGGAAACGACTACAACGACAAAGGTCCCGACGCCGTCCTCGCGCCCACCGACGAGATCGCCCGAGCTGTCATCGCTGCCTGTGAAGACGCTGGTTTCGACGCGCCGATCGTCTCAGGCTTGGGTGCCCAGGCCACGACACTGACGTGGATCCGAGAAGGCCGACAGTACGCGACGATCTACGCCCCCCCCGCGGACCTCGTCGCCCAGGCAGTTGACCTAGTCAGCGCCCTTCTCGAGGGCCCACACCTCCCGCCGACCGAGACCGGTGTCAACAACTTAGTCAAGGACGTTCCCGCCTACCTCCTGCCGCCCGTGGTCGTCACCCAAGAGAATGTCGACACACTTTTTCCTCAGTGACAGGGATGTCGCTCGCCCCGCCGGGAGATAAAACCGCAGGTGAGGGCCGTCATCGTCCGCTCCTCGCACCATGTTGCACGATGACGGCGCAAACGAAACGTAGAAATACTCAAAACGGTCGGTGCCCTGGTCGAGGGCAGGGTGTTACGATGTCGTCCACCGGGGCCCGGATCCGTCGGGACCCGAAAAGCTGAGAGGGGCAAGAGGCATGAAGTCTCGGAACGCGATGGCTCGATTTGCCGCTGTAGGTGTCGCCATCGGACTGGTGGTCGCGGCCGGAGCGATGTCGTCGGCTGCGCAGGCAAGGCACGGGGTCGGCATGGAAGGATGGGTCGCTGACACCAACGGTTTTCCCATCGAGGGTGCCATGGTTGAGGTGTGGGACCTAAACCCCTACTTCCCCGGCAACCCGACGTGCAACAGCGACGGTGAGCTGGACGACTGGGTCTACGGCATCTTCGACTGGGATGAGCCGCCGGAGCAGGTGACATACACCGACTCTGAGGGTCTCTTCACTGAGATGCTCAACATCGACGGGCAGTGGATCGTGCGGGCGTCCGCCGAGGGCTACGAGACAGCCTGGTTCCCTAGCCTGATCACCGGCGAGCCAATCGGTTGCTTCACAACGCCTAACCACAACCACTACGTCGGACAGGTGATGCTCGAGTCAGAGTGAGACCGGTTTCCACTGAGACCGGTTTCCTCGGGACCGTGGTCGGACAACGGCGTTGAGTCGCGGTTGAGTTCCGTGGTGGCGGCCTGCTTGGCGCTTACCACCCCGAAGCCGACTCTCCTGGCGTGGCGACTCTGTTCGGCGCTTGTGGCGGGAACGCGCCGCTGCTTCCCACCTTGCCGGGAATGATTGAGCGGGGAACACCAGACCACGTCATTTACGGCACCGCCGCGTTTTTCACCGCGCTCTACGCTGCCACCGGCAGCGCGGCCGCGGCCCCCAAGCCCCGCCACCGGGCCAAAGAGTTACTCGCGGTCTTCAAGCAAGTAACCCGCGCCCGCCCCAAAGGCGAACTCTGGCCGATCTGTCGCCGGTTGTCTTCAACCCACCACATCATCGTCGTTGGCCTTCACGCCAATCGCCCGTGACAGCCCCGCCTCCTGAGCTGCCACGGGCACTCTCATGTGAGGCAAGCGCATCGCCGCGCGGATGACTTGACGTGGAACAAGACAGCGCCGGGGCGCCGGGTCCAGGAGGCTCAGGACCCGACGCCCCGGCGTTTCGGGGCGGCACCGGGAGCAGGAGAGCTACGACACCGCTCCCGGTGCGCCTCAGGGGTTAGGCCTACTTCGCCTTCTTGGCTTTGGAGACCTTGGAGAGACTCTTGCCATCAGCCGACTTGAGGGTCACCTTGACGGTGAGCTTCTTGCCAGCATCCTTGGCCTTGACCTTGTAGGTGGCCTTGACGGCACCCCTGATGGCTTTGCCATTGAGGCACCAGCTGTAGGACAGCTTCGCCCCAGCAGTCTTCGACTTGACGACTGCCTTGACCTTGAGGCCGGCCTTGACCTTGCCCACCAGCTTAGGCTTGGCGAGCTTGAGAACAGTCTGGGTGGCCTTGGCCTTGACCAGGCTGCTCATCGCGGCCTTGAGAGCTGCTTCCGCGCGAACGGCATCAGCAATCGAGGCGTTGGGGTTGAGGACGACGGTCTTCGCCTGGGCGATGGCTGCCGTCAACATCTTGGCCGACTCCACCGTCAACGTGGACTGGGAGACGGCCAGTGCGGAAGCGATCGCCGCCGACAACGGAGCCGTCGGAGCCTTGAGGCGGGCAAGCGCGATCTGGGTGACCAGAGCGGATTGCGCTGCCTGGACCTCAAGGGTCGTGGCGTTGACGTTGGCGTAGACAACCTTGGCAGTCGCCAGGGCGCCCAGGAGACCAGCCACCGAAGCGGGCTGGTACAGGTCGATGTCTGCCATGATCGCATCAGCGGTGGCGATGGCCGTTGCGAGGGGGCCCTTGTTCGGAGCTGCCTGCAACGCGGCAAGCGCCGTCTTGAGGGTTTCTGTCGCATTCTCGATCTGGTCCACCGAGGGCTCGGCCAGCGCGACGACAGCCTTGGCGTTGGCCAACGGCGCGGTCAGACCTGCCCACGTTCCCGGAGTCCAGTCCGCAGCGGTCAGACCATCTGCGAACTCAATGAGGGCTTGGAGTGCCGCCGTGTTGCCACGGGCCACAGCCTTCGCGATCGCCTCCTGCAGGGCGTCGAAGGCTGCCTTCACCTTCGCGTCGGTGATCGCCGGATCGTTGATCACGGCCCACGCGTCATCGATGGCTCCCTGGAGACCAGCAATCGAGGAGGTGACCCAGCTTGCGGGATCATCCACGATTGCTTGGGCCAGGCCGATCAGCTGGATGAGGTGAGCGGTCATGACGCCCGGAACCAGGCCATTGAAGCC
>WQYN01000130.1 GCA_009781225.1 Micrococcales bacterium
CATAGTGTCCATCGCGGAAAACCTCGCGGCGGAAAGGGTCCAGCCGCAGCCCCGCCGCCTCGTAGATGGGGGGACGCGCGTAGGCACGCCGCCGGTGCAGCACCCGCAGCCGCAGCGCCAACTCCCGCATCTCGAAGGGCTTGGTCAGGTAGTCATCAGCCCCCGACCCGAATCCAGATGCCTTGTCATCCAAGCGGTCGGCGGCGGTCAGCATGAGGATCGGAAGCCCGGTGCCCGAGGCGACGATCCGGCGGGCGATCTCATCGCCGTCGGGGCCGGGGATGTCTCTGTCGAGGACCGCCACGTCGTAGGTGTTGACGCAGAGCAACTCCCAGGCAGTGTCGCCATCGCCCGCGATATCGGCGGCAATGGCCTCCAGGCGCAGCCCGTCCCGGATGGCCCCGGCCATCAACGGCTCGTCCTCGACAATCAGCACTCGCACAGCCCCAAGTCTTCCAGCTCCCGCGTATCGTCCGCGTATTGAAAACCTCATACGCAGTGGCAACATCGCAACGTCTTGACTGTCCGACATGAACCGCATCGAATCAACCCGCGAGCGCCGCCCCCGCGCCCGGCTCGCCCTTCTCGTCATCCTCGTCGCCGTCGCGGCTGTCCTCGGCTTTCCGCGCCTCCACCCACCATCGACCTCGGCACCAGCAGCGACTCCTGAGCTTGGTCCGCCAGGTCCGTGGGAAGCTAGCCTTCTCGAAACAGACAGCAGCGGGGCTGCCCCTGAGGCAGACCGTCATCCCGATGTGCCCGGCGCACTGGGGGAACGCGCCGACGCTCTGACCGAAGCTGACGGCATCCTTCCAGCGGGGGCGACCGTCTGGGACGACCAGTACCCGGGTATCGCCAACCTGGACCCCGCCCTGCTCGCCGCCCTGCGAGACGCCGCCACCGAAGCGCAACCAGCCGGGATCACCTCCTACGTCGCCAGCGGTTGGCGCTCCCCCGCATTCCAAAACTCGCTCCTGCAACAGGCCATCGCCCTTCATGGTTCCGCCGCCGAAGCCTCGCGCTGGGTCGCGACGCCCGAGAAGTCGCTCCATGTGAAGGGCCAAGCCGTCGACGTCGATGGAGCCGAGATCGCGACGTGGCTCGTTGACCAGGGACAACGCTTCGGGCTGTGCCAGGTGTACGACAACGAACCCTGGCACTTTGAGCTGTGCCCCGAGGGAACCACCCAGTTCGGCCTGTATGCCGACGCCGCCCACGACCCGAGGCTCGCGTGACCCGCCGCGTCGCTTCTCGCCGTCTCTCACCAGGTCAGCTCGCGCTCTGGCTATGAATCCCCCATCGCACGATGACGACGCTGGACAAGGTGGGGAACTCAGGTCGCGCTCTGGCTCAGAGTCCCCCGTCGAACGATGACGACACTCGCCAGGGTGGGTAACTCAGGTCGCGGTCTGGCTCAGAGTCCCGCTGAACTCCACCGCCGGGAGTTTGCCGCCTAGGTTGATGATCCGGGACCAGTTGATCGCTTCGCCACTGAAGGAGTCTGTGAAGCTCCAGGACAAGTTTCCGGGGGTGATCGTGACTTTTGTGTCCTGTCCCAGGGGGACGGTGATGTCCGTGACAACGTTGTTGCGGTGGTCCCTCAGCGGGTTGGGGACCATTGTGTTCCTAGGTACGGCCGGGAGCTGGGCTTTTTGGCGGGTGAGTTGCAGGTTTGCCAGTCCGGCGGGGAAGGTGGCGCCGACCAACGAGACGATCTGGTTGTCGAAGAGTTCCAGGGTTGTCAGGCCAACGGGGAATTTGACGCCGGCCAGTGAACTGATCTGGTTTTGGCCGAGCCACAGGGACGACAGTCCAGCGGGGAGTTTGACGCCGGCAAGTGACTTGATCTGGTTGTCATCGAGCCACAGGGTCCGTATCTCATCTGGGAAACTGACGCCGGCCAGCGAACTGATCTGGTTGTTGCGGAAGTTCAGCGATGTCAACCCGGCGGGAAGGCGGACTCCGGCAAGCGAAGTGATGAGGTTCTCCGTCAGGTCCAGGTCGGTCAGTCCCGCGGGGAAGCTCACACCCGCGATTGAAGTGATCGCATTGAACCGCAGCCCGAGATACAGCAGGCCCGTGAAGTGCTGTACCCCAGCGAGGTTGACGATTCCCCGGGAGTCACAGCTGAGGAAAGTGAGCTTGGCAGCCTGCACGGATGTGATCGTCGCGTCCGCTGTCTGTTTCAGCTCGAGGTTGACGCATCGGCGAAGGGCGGCGTCGGGAATCGCCACGGGGAAGGGCGGCCGTTCGACCTTGACAGCTTTCGAGGTCTTTGACGTCTTGGCGTAGCCCTTCTTGGTGCCGGTGACCTTGACAGAGATCTTCTTTCCGGCATCGGCGCTGGTCAGGGTGTAGTTCTTCTTCGTTGCCTTCTTGATGGCCTTGCCGCCTCGCAGCCACTGGATCTTGAGGCTGACCTTGCCCGGTCCCCACTTTCCGGTCGTGACGCTCAGGCGCGACCCGACTGTCGCCGTGCCCTTGATCGTCGGCCTGGGTGCTGTGAGCTTCTTCTTGGCGGCCAAGCGCGAGGAGGACGCGCCATCGTTCGCGGTGGTGGAGGTGGCGACGAACTGAGGTGAGGTCGGCGGCGGCGGGGCAGCGCTGCCTGGCACGGCCAAGCCCAGCGACAACGCGACGGCGAATCCCGCGGCGAGATGACGGTGATGAGGTACTGCGACCATGGCGATCCTTCTTTGGGTGAGTGCCGAGTGGGGTCAGGGTCTCGCAAGAGCGGACCCACCCCGCCATGATAGCGCGGGTCTGCTCGCCGCCCGGGGAGGTTCGTGGGCATAGGACCTATGATGTAGGATCGATCATGTGAGTGTGACGATGCCGCTGAGCGACTTCAACCGGAACCCCTCACGGGCAACGCGGCTTGCCCGAGTTGGCTCGGTGACGATTACCGACCGCGGCCAGCCGGCGTTCGAGTTGCGGGCAGTGGAGCAGCCATCGATGCGGTTCGAGGCGCTGGTTCGCGCGGGAGTACTCGCGCCACCTCGCCTGCGCTCGACCGAGGGTTTGCCGGACTTCGGTGTCGATCCGATGGTTGCGCGCGCCATTGTCGCCGAGGCCGATCGGGAAAAGACTGCTCGTGACTACTGACAGGATCTGGGTTGTTGACACGTCGGTCGTGTTGCGGGCGATGCTGGGCGACTCTCCGTCTGCGATGGCGTGGCTGGACCGTCATCTTGCTGCGGGACGGATCGTTGCGGGCTGCCGGATGCTTGACCTGGAGGTTCGGCGAACAATCATCCGCCGGGAGTTGCGAGGAGACCTCATGCCGGGCCAGGTCAACCCCGACGCCTACCTCGGCAGGTTTGCGATCGGCACTCAAGTTGACGCTCTGTTTGACGAGGCTGCACGGTTGCGCCAGATGCTCCGGGCGTCTGATGCCCTCCACGTCGCCTTCGCGTTGCAGCTCGGCGTCGACGAGACCACGATCGTCACCCACGATGAGGAGATGGCTGCCGCCTGCGCCGCTCTGGGATTCGACGTGATTGACCCCGTCAGCGATGACCAGGCTCGGCTCACCAAGCACGGCCGATCCGAGGTCGCCCGCCCGCCCAGCTAGGCACGGACACAGGCGCGCGAGGAGGCGGCTCTAGAAGTCGGGGACGCTGCCGATGCGGTCCCGGATGTATCGGTTCATCGCCGTCTCGAACTCCGAGTTTGGGCGCAGCAGGTCGACGTAGTCCTTGCCTGCGAAGGAGGAATCCGCGTCCGCCACGCCGAACCGGACACCGTACACGGCCGTCTCCGGCTCGCCCCAAGGCCTCCAGTAGTACCCCCACTCCTCGAAGTAGCCGTCGCTGTAGGAAGAGTAAGCGGTGCTCCACTGGGCGACGAGCGTCAACACATCCTTGTCGATCGACCAAAAGCCCCGCGCCCTCATGTCGTTGAACATGGTGAAGTGGGCGTACATGATGTACGTGCCGTCGCCATAGAACCGATAGACCGTGCCGCCATCCCAATAGATGCCCCACGTCCCCACAAGCTTCTTCTCAACGCTGCTCAGCGCGCGCTCCCAATGGGCGTAGTAGGTCACCTTCTTCTTGACGGTCGTCTTCGCGGCGATCTTCTTGCCGCCCGCCTGCTTCGTGTACCAACCCTTGAAGCGGAATCCGGCCTTGGTCGCCTTGGGAAGCTTCCCGAGCTTCGCCCCCGGTGCCCTGGTGACAGTCTTCTTCTTGGCCTTGCCAACCTTGCCGCCGTTGGCGTTGAACGTGATCTTGACCTTGGCGGCGGCAGCCGGTGCGACTGCGGACGGTGGTGCGCCTGGTGCGCCCGGTGCGCCCTGTGCTGCCGATGCTCCCAGTTCCACCTGCGCGCCTGGTGCGCCCGGTGCGCCCGTTTCCACCCGTGCCACCGCCGCAGCCGGAACGGCCGATAGCGCGAGCCCGGCAGCCATCGTGAACGTGAAGACCTTCGTGAGTCGACCCATCGGAGCGTCCTCCTTGCGCTTTCCGAGATGACCGGCGCCACGAAAGCGCCGGATTGGCCATGTCACGACCGAGCCTACACGCCCTAGTCGTGTCGCCATCGGCCGCCGGGCTCTAATCAGAAGTGCCACCCCCACCCCCTCCAGACCCCCAATCACACACCACCGTTTGCACTTCGACCTAGAACCCTGGGCCCTCAAGCGCCGACTGTCGATGCCTGGTCCGCATGCTAGAATGCATGCGTGAACGCAGTCATCACCGGGCCTCAAGCGGCGACGTCTTCTTCAACATCGATCCGCGTCTCCAGGGCCACTCGCGACTCGTTGGCGCGGGCAGCAGCGAACGCCGACCTCAGCCTCGTGAAATACCTCGAGAGGGTGGGCCGACAGGCAGAGCGTGATCGCGCAATCGCCGACTTTCACCGATGGATGGCCCAGGCCTACGAGGATCCCGAGTTTGCCGAGGAGATGAGGCAGTGGGAACAGATGGACGACGGTTGGAGCGAGCACCTTGACTGAACCCGCTGCCCCTCCATCCCGCGGCGAGATCTGGCTCGTCGCCTTTGGCGCCGCCCGAAAGGGCGAGATCGGAAAGACTCGGCCTGCACTGGTCCTCTCGCTAGATGAGCTTCAGAATGGCTCACCGTTCGACCTGATCACATGCGTTCCCCTGACCACACACGAATCAGGCGGAACCAGTCCGCTCGTTCCACTCCTGCCCGCCGGCGACGGCCTCGACCAACCGAGCCGCGTCCTGAGCTACGCCCCACGAGCCTTGGTCCGCTCCCGCTTCCTTCGCCGACTCGGCCGCGTGTCGCCATCGGCCATGGGGCAGGTTATGCGGGCGCGCGCCCTCATCGAAGGCTGGGACGAGTAGCGCCGCACACCCAGCCCTGAGCCCGCCGGGACCTGCGCTGCCGGACTGGGCCCCGGAGACAACGGTGAAGAGCTGGGAGAAAACGCTTCCTGAGATCCGGCCCCTTGGTCTCATGTCACGACGTGTTCTCCACGTTGTCCGCGCCGACCACCAGCGATGTGGGTGGGACGGTGAACTCTTGGCCCGCGACCGTGCGGATCGTGATGATTCCGGTGGCTGAGTCGCGCTCGTGCTTCCACTTTCCGTCGGTCTTGAGCTGGTGATGATGACGACACAAAGGAACCAGGTTCGCGGCGCGTGTTTGCTGGTCAGCGGGCTTTTCCGGGTCGTACGGAACGACGTGGTCTAGGTCGCACATCATGGCTGGCTGTCGACACGACGGGACGATGCAACGCTGGTCGCGCACCGCCACCAGGTCACGGATCCGCTGGGACGCGCAGTAGGAGTTCGATGTCAGTGTCTTCGACGGCCAGAGGCTCTGGTCGAGACTGCCAGGCGGTCCGTCGGTGTCTGGCGGGCCATGTCCACCAGGTGACCCACTTTGGTCCCCCGGCCCGGTGGTGGCTTTCGGTGTCACTGGTGGGAGGATGTCGGCGGCGGGTTCGAATGCTTTGCCGAGGTCGATTAGTTGTTTGAAGGTCGGGTCCATGACCATAAGCCGCCATGGAGCGCTGCGTGCCATTCGACGTGAGGCTTCTACTCCCAGGGGGCCTTCGCCTAGGACAAGGCCCGGGTTGTTGGAGAGCCCCACCAGAGTCTTCAGGTCGATCGACACCAGCATCTGCGGACCTGGACCAAAGCCTCCACCACGCCGGGGCCGCGGAGTCTTGGCACCACTCGACTCCTCAACGCCTCCCGACTCGCCCTTCCCGCCCGACTCGCCCTTCCCGCCCGACGCCCCCGCGCAACCCGACGACCCTGCGCAACCCGACGACCCTGCGCAACCCGACGCCCCGGCGCCCGCGATGGCCTTCGCCCCGCCGGCAGTCGCCCCGCCGGCAGTCGCCCCGCCGGCAGTCGCCCCGCCGGCAGTCGCCCCGCCGGCAGTCGCCCCGCCGGCAGTCGCCCCGCCGGCAGTCGCCCCGCCGACAGTCGCCCCATTTTCAGTCGCCCCGCCGCCGGAAGCATCCTCCGCCCCCACCACGCCGTCTCCAGCCTGTCCCCGTTGCGCCGCTTCGCGTTCTTCGATCAGCCGGGGTAGACCGCGCTGCCCAGCAAGCAGCAGTTCCGCTGCCACATCAAATCGAGCCTGCCCCGGCTTCTTACCCCCTGGTGGCCGGTGCCCGCCAGCCCGGGCCACGATCGAATCGTGGATCTGAAGGACCTCCTCGAAAGAACCCACCAGTCG
>WQYN01000131.1 GCA_009781225.1 Micrococcales bacterium
AACAGCAGTCAGCCCAAGCCCAGCCCCTCCCAGCACCAGCATAAACGCCCTCCCCAGGCCCCAAACCGGCCCCAAGGCACCACCAACCACAGACCCACGACCCCCCAGCCCGCCCACCCGATCTCGAATCACGCGACAGCCACAAGCCCCCTGTGGGGGGCGGTGTCGGGCGGGGGTTTCGGCTGCTGGGGCGGGGATGCGGCACCGTGACAGCGGGGGTCGCAATGATGGGGCTGGGATGCGGCGCTGTGACAGCGGGGGTCGCAATGATGGGGCTGGGATGCGGCACCGTGACAGCGGGGGTCGCAACGATGGAGCTGGCTGGGTTGAGGTGACAGCGATTGATGGTCAGAGTTATCCACAGGCGGTCACGAGGTGTCGGATCGTCGTGTGACCATGTCGGGATGGACTCATCGATCGGACCCCTGTTTGGGACGTACTCGTTGGCTACTCGTCGGGGTGCGTTGGAGCATGGGGCCACTGAGTGGCAGCTTGACAACTCTGGGCATCTTCGGGTGCGCCACGGGGTCTACGTGAAACCCTCGCTGCCAAGGGATTTCGACACGATGGTTCGGAGCGCGCTGGCGGTGAGTCCACCGGGCACCATGGCGACGGGGCTGACGGCGTTACGGCTGCTCAGGGCGCGGCTTCCTCAGTCGACCATAGGGTGGACCTGGAGGCCGAGCGAGCCGATCGAGTTGCTGGTACCGAGCGGGCAAAACCGTGTGCGTCGGCCCGGTGTCATCTGCCATCGCACTCAGCGCAACCTGGAACCCTGGCGAGTTGTGGACCGGATCCCCCTGGCGGAGCCGGCCCACGTGTGGCTGACCCTCGCCTCGCGGTTCCCCCTCGACGACCTGGTCATCGTCGGGGACGGCTTGACCCGGAGAAATGATCCCTTCTGCACGGCGGAGGACCTGCAAAAAGCCCTGGTCAACCCCGGGCGGGTCAAAGGGCTGCCGACAGCACGCAGGGCAGCCCAGCTCATCAGGCCAGGGACCGACACGACCGACGAGACTCGATTGAGGCTGGCAATCGTTGGAGCTGGGTTTCCGTGCCCAGAGGTTGACCACGTGGTTTGGAACCCGCACACAGGGCGGCTGCTCTACCGACTCGACATGGCCTTTTTGATCCTCATGGTCGGGGTGGAGGCAGATGGGCTTTACCACGCTGAGGTCGATGTATGGGAGTACGACACCAAGAGGGAGAACACCCTGACGCAGATGGGGTGGGACCTTGTCCACGCAACGCCCAAAGATGTGGAGAACCCCGATCGGTTCCTTGCCGCGCTGAGAGTCAAGGTCGATCGAGCCCAGGCCCTCCGCCGGATTCCAAGCTGAAGTGCAACGATGGTGTGTGGTTGGGACACCAGCTGGGTGTGGGTGCTGTTTTGCCGAGGTGGCTCGGTGCGTGGGGAGGGGTATTCTGATAGCGGTCGTTTTCCTCGCCTTTCGACAACGTTGCCTTGGAGGTAATCATGGAGCACTCCGTCCGTCGGCCGGGTCTGATCGTCGCTGGGATCGCAGCTGCGGCGTCGCTGGCTCTCGTGGTTTCGGCGTCTGCGGCACCGCCCACTTCCGGCATTTCGCGGCCGATGGCGGAGCTTGCGCAGGTGATCGAGCGGCCCGTGTCCGGCGCGCGGCAGGCCGCCAAGAAGAAGCTCAAGGCTGTCAAGCCGACGATCAAGGGCGAGGCTGTCGCTGGGTCGAAGCTGACGGTCAAGACTGGCAAGTGGGGGCCGGGCAAAGTGAGGTTGACGATCCAGTGGCTCCGCAACGGCAAGGTGATCTCCAAGGCGACCAAGAAGACGTACACGTTGAAAAGCGCCGATGTCGGCAAGAAGATCGCAGCCAAGGTCACCGGGACGAAGAAGGGATATGCGAAGAGAGCCTTGAAGTCGGAGGCTGTCAAGGTCCTGCCGAAGTCGGTGACGCCGCCGCCGTCGATGACGCCGACGCCGACGCCGACGCCGACACTGACGCCCACTCCCACGCCAACCGCGACATCGACCCCCGAGGCGTTCCCCGACGCTGATCTTCGCGGCTGCGTCAACGACGAGTTGGGGCAGGCTGCTGATGCGACGATCACCGCTCAGCAGGCCGCCAGCATCACCTTTTTGGACTGTACCGCCCGGGGGATAGCGAGCCTTGCCGGGATCCAGCACCTCACAGGCCTCACAGTTCTTGCGGTCACCGGCAATCAGATCAGCTCCCTGGCCGACGTCGCCTTCCCCACCGGACTCCGAGATCTGGGGCTCGGCGAGAACCAGATCAGCTCCCTGACCGGCGCCACCTTCCCCACCGGACTCCAAACGCTGTACCTCTACGGCAATCAGATCAGCTCCCTGACCGGCCTCACCTTCCCCACCGGACTCCACACCCTGGACCTCCGCGGCAATAAGATCAGCTCCCTGACCGGCCTCACCTTCCCCACCGGACTCCACACCCTGGACCTCCGCGGCAATAAGATCAGCTCCCTGACCGGCCTAACCTTCCCCACCGGACTCGACACCCTGTACCTTGGCGAAAATCAGATCAACTCCCTGGCCGGCCTAACCTTCCCCAACGGACTCCAAACCCTGTACCTCGACAACAATCAGATCAGCTCCCTGGCCGGCCTCACCTTCCCCAACGGACTCCAAATCCTCGACCTCGGTGGGAACAAGATCAGCTCCCTGACCGGAGTCACTTTCCCCGCCGGACTCCCAGCCCTGTATCTCGACGAGAATCAGATCAGGTTCCTGGCCGGCGTCACCTTCCCCCCCGGGCTCCAAGACCTGGGCCTCAGCAAGAATCAGATCAGCTCACTGGTCGGCGCCTCCTTCCCCACCGGACTCCAATACCTGCGACTCTCCAACCAGGCCGTTCAGGCTGATCCGGCATCTGTCGGCACGGCTTTCGCCAACCCGCTGCGAGACAATCTTGGGGGCACGGTCACGGAGGTGCAACGTTCCTCGCCGGGCGTGCCGGTCACCATCGCCGGCAGCGGACTGACCTGGACTTACTCCGCCCCCCACAGCGGCGGAGCGATCACGTGGTCGCGAAGCATCACCGTCAGCGGCAACCAGGTCGTGTTCAGCGGGACCCTGAGCCAGACCGCCATTTGACCCGCCCGGTAGCATGGGGGAGCGTGCCTGACCAATTGCCTGTTCGCCCGGAAGTGGCGGCTTCGCAGCCTTATGGGGCGCCTCACCGCGCCGGGGTTGTGCGGCTCAATGTCAATGAGAATCCGTACCCTCCGACGCGCGCCGTCCAGGTTGCACTCACGAATGCCCTGGCCAGGGCGGTCTGCGACCTCAACCGGTACCCGGACCGGGATGCGATGGCGCTGCGACGGGCCCTCGCCGACTACCTCGCCTCGGAGTCGAACGCGCCCTTCCTTACTCCGGCCCACCTCTGGGCGGCCAACGGCTCCAACGAGGTGATGCTCCACCTCTACCAAGCCTTCGCCGGGCCGGGCCGCGCCGCGGTGACCTTCGCCCCCACGTACTCGATGTATCCCGAGTACGCCCGGGCCACCTTCACCCGCCACCTCACCGCGCCGCGCGCCCCCGACTTCTCGCTCGACCTGCCCGCCGCGCTGGCGATGATCGAGCGGGAGGCACCTTCCGTCATCGTCCTGGCCAATCCCAACAATCCCACGGGGACGATGACGGACCTCGCCGACGTCGAGACTCTCGCCCGTGCGCTGTGGGATGACCAGGGACAACGGGCGCGGGGCATCCTCGTGGTGGACGAGGCCTACGCAGAGTTCCGCGATCCGGGTCTGCCGAGCGCCATCAGCCTCGTGCCGCGTCATCCTCACGTGGCGGTGACGCGGACCATGTCCAAGGCGTTCGCCTTCGCCGGGGCGCGGGTGGGCTACCTCGCGGGGTCGCCCGACCTCGTGGAGGCGCTGCGGACGGTGCGCCTGCCCTACCACCTGTCGACCTTGACGCAGGCGGCGGCGCTGGCGGCACTGGGATGCGCCAAGGACCTCATGGCCCAGGTCAGCGAGATTCGCGCAACGCGAGAGACGATGGCGAGGCGACTGTCCGCCATCGTCCGTCCTGGTGTGGGGCGTGGGCTGGAGGTGGTGAGTTCACAGGCAAACTTCCTGCTCTTTGGGAGGTTTGAGGACCGGCACGCGGTGTGGGAGGCGCTGCTCGAGCGCGGGGTGCTCATTCGGGAGGTTGGGCCGGAGGGGTGGCTGCGTGTTTCGGTGGGGACGCCCAAGGAGAGCGAGAGGTTCCTGGGTTGTCTTGAGGCGGCGCTTGATGCGGGGATGGGATGATGGGGGGCGGGCATGGCACTAGGTAATGAGGTGATCGGATGAGTGATGGCCGCGCGGCTCGGACTGCGAACCCGAGGAAAGCGTTGGTGAGTCGGACCACGGGGGAGTCTTCCGTTGAGGTCGAGGTCAATCTCGACGGGACGGGCGACGCGTCCGTGGTGACGGGCGTGCCGTTCTTTGACCACATGCTGACGGCTCTGTCCAAGCATTCGCTCATTGATCTGCGGGTCAAGGCCACGGGCGACATCGAGGTTGATGCGCACCACACGGTCGAGGACACGGCGATCACGTTGGGCGAGGCGATCGGCCAGGCGCTGGGGGACAAGGCGGGGATCGCGCGGTTCGGCGACGCGACGGTGCCGCTCGATGAAGCGCTCGCCCAGGCCGTGGTCGACCTGTCCGGGAGGCCGTACTGCCTGTGCAGCGGTGAGCCGGCGGGGCAGGAGTATCACCTGATCGGAGGGCATTTCACGGGGGCGTTGACCCATCATGTCTTTGAGTCTTTGGCCCTGCACGCGCGCCTGTGTCTCCACGTGCGGGTGCTGGCCGGGCGCGATCCGCATCACGTGGCCGAGGCCCAGTTCAAGGCGGTGGCTCGGGCGCTTCGGGCGGCGGTGGCTCGGGACGGGCGGGTGGAGGGGATTCCCTCGACGAAGGGAGCATTGTGAGCGACCGCTTGGTGTTGCTGCCCGCCGTTGATGTGGCCAATGGCCAGGCTGTTCGCTTGGTGCAGGGTCGACTTGGCACGGAGACCGTCTACGGCGAGCCGATTGTCGCGGCGATGGACTGGCAGCGCGGGGGAGCGGAGTGGATTCACCTCGTGGACCTCGATGCTGCGTTTGGGAGGGGCTCGAACGCTGAGCTTCTCGGAGGGGTGATTGCCGCGCTGGATGCTCGTGTTGAACTGTCGGGCGGGATTCGCGATTCGGTCAGCCTAGACCGGGCATTGCGGACGGGGGCCAAGAGGGTCAACATCGGGACGGCCGCCCTGGAGCAGCCCGAGTGGACCGCGGAGGTGATCGCGGAATACGGCGAGCGGGTCGCAGTCGGGCTCGACGTGAGGGAGGGCCGCCTGGCTGCCCGGGGTTGGACCAGCGAGGGCGGCGACCTGTGGACCGAGCTCGACCGGCTCAACGCAGCAGGCTGCCAGCGGTATGTGGTCACGGACATCACCCGGGACGGGACGCTGGAGGGTCCGAACCTCGACCTGCTGCGCGCCGTCTGCGAGGCGACGTCTGCCCCGGTGATCGCTTCGGGCGGGGTGTCCAGCCTCGCCGACCTGGAGGCTTTGCGGGAACTGGTTCCCCTCGGCGTCGAGGGTGCGATCGTCGGCAAGGCCCTGTACGCGGGCGCCTTCACGCTGAAGCAAGCCCTGGAGGTCGCGGGCCGATAGTGCGAGGTCGCTGCTGTCGTTGTCGTGTAGACTGGGCGGCTGACCGTTCGGCGGCTGGGGCTGCCGGAGTGCAAGCGGAGTTCTCTCCCACCTGAGCTGGGTGATACCAGTTGGGTTCGTTTGCGGCCTACGGGCGCGGACGATGGCGCGAGGCCGGGTTTCGCCGGTGCCTCGCCTGGTGTGTGGGGGCCTTTCGTTTTCGCTGGTGGAGCCCTGATCCCTGCGGTTGCCCAATGTAGCCGACGTGAGGAGATCGACGATTAGCGAGCCTCGTATCAACGACCGTATCCGTGTGCCTGAAGTCCGATTGGTGGGTCCTGAGGGAGAGCAGGTCGGCATCGTCAAGATCGATGTCGCGATGCGCCTGGCCGCCGATGCTGACCTTGACCTTGTCGAGGTTGCCCCGGACGCCCGCCCCCCCGTCGCCAAGCTCATGGATTACGGGAAGTTCAAGTACGAGTCTGCCCAAAAGGCCCGCGACGCGAGGCGAAACCAGGCGGGGATCACCCTCAAGGAGATCCGCTTCCGCCTGAAGATTGACCCTCACGACTACGGGACCAAGCGCGGGCACATCGAGCGGTTCCTTCGTCAGGGAGACAAGGTCAAGGTGATGATCATGTTCCGAGGTCGCGAGCAGTCGCGCCCCGAGGCTGGCATTCGCCTGCTCACACGCCTGGCCGACGAGATCGCCGAGCTGGGCGTGGTTGAGTCCATGCCTCGCCAAGACGGTCGGAATATGACGATGGTGATCGCGCCGTTGAAGAAGAAGGTTCCGGTCGTTCGTGAACCTCGGCGCTCGCGCAGCGCGGATCGAGGCGCCGCAGAGACTCCGGCTGCTGCGGTGGAGCCCGTCTCTCAGGCCGAGACTGAGCCAGTCTCCGCACCGGCACCGAAGCCTCGCGCCGAGCCCGAGCCCGCGCCCGCGCCCAAGCCCGCACCCAAGCCCGAGCCCGCACCCAAGCCCGAGCCC
>WQYN01000132.1 GCA_009781225.1 Micrococcales bacterium
GGATTGCCACGCATCCCGAGATAGCCGTTGGCCACGCAGAACACCGTCTCCTGCGAGCCGAGATCCTGCCGGGACAAGGCGACCTCGCGCAGAGCCCACTCGTCGACCGGGAAGCGGGTCGGGTCGAGGCGATGCTCACCACGCGGCGGCCGCGGCGTCACGACCCGCGCCTGCCATTCTGATTCCGGCGCACGTCAACGACGAATCCCGTCATCTCCGAGGCGAGGATGTCGAGGGAGGATTGGGCGACGACCTCCGCTGACAGCAGGGAGTCGGCCGGCTCCTGGCCAAAGGCGTTGGTGCGCATGGGCGTGCGCGTGCGCTCGGGGTTGACGACGTTGACCTTGATGCCGTCCCCCGCCCACTCTTCCGACAGCGCTTGGGCGAGGTTGACAACGGCGGCCTTCGAGGAGGAGTAGAGGGCGTAGTTCTCCCGGCCGCGCGTATACGAGGAGGAGGTGAAGAGCAGGAGGTGACCGCGGGAGGCGGCCAGGTGCGGATAGGCAGCGCGCGCCACGTTGACGGGGCCGATGTAGTTGACACCAATCGCCTCATCGATGACCTCGGGGCTTGTGGTCGCCAACGGCCCCATCCGAAGCACTCCAGCAGTGACGACGATGGCGTCGATCCGGCCTTGCTCCTCCGCCACCTTCTCGAAGGCGTGGGTGATCGCGGCCGCGTCTTGGACGTGCAGGCCCGTCGTCGAGCGGCCGTGCGCAACGACCGTGGCTCCCGCGCCCTGGGCTAGGCGCGCGATCTCCGCCCCGATGCCATAGGACCCACCCAGGACGATGACGACCTTGCCTTCCATGGCCTGGTTCAGCTCGGCTTCGGTGTGCTCGGGGGCTTCCTCGGAGGCGAGTTGGAAGAGTTTGTCTGCGATGAACAGGTCGACAGGATGGGTGACCTTGATGTTGTTCTCGGATCCGTCGACGCAGCGGATGGGGACGTCAGGGCAGTACTTGAGGACCACGCCGCAGTCATCGGTCGCGCGGAAGGCCGTGTCCTGGGCGGCATGGGCGTAGGCCGTGGTCAGGACCGAGCGGAGGAAGGCCTGCGGAGTCTGACCGCGGCGAAGGCGGCTGCGGTCGGGAATGGTCGTGATCGTGTTCTCCCCGTCCACCTCGACGATCGTGTCGGAGGAGGGGATGACGACGTCCACCGCAGCCACCTCATCGAGAGCGACGACGCAGTCCCGGATGATCCGGTGGTCCAGCAGCGGGCGGACGGCATCGTGGAGGATGAGCTTTGCTTCCTCGTCCGGGAGCGAGTCGAGGAACCGCTGGGTCGTGTCGTTACGGGTAACACCGCCGTCGAGGATCCTGGTGAGCTTGGGGTAGCGATCGCCGAGCAGGGTGGCGACCTCCTCCGACCAGCCAGGGGTGATCATGACGACCACCTCGTCAATGTCGGGAGAGGAGTCGAGGACTCCGACCGTGTGCTCAAGGATCGTCTTGCCAGCCACCTTGACCAGCTGCTTGGGGACGTCAAGTCCCACCCGAGCACCGACTCCTCCTGCCAAGACCACGCCGTAAGTGCGCACGATTCTCCTCAATGGTTGGGGCCTAGCTAGTGAGTGTCACGATACCGGGTGCGGGGGGTGCCGGGGCCCGGGCCCGCGATGGCTCTCGGTAGGATGGTCACCAACCTTGCTTGCCATGGATGACGAAAGAAGGGTCGCGCACCATGAGTCACGCCCGCAGCAAGACCCGCAGCCTCCTCGGCTTGACCCTCGCCTTGGGGGTCCTGGTCCCCGTGGGAGGCAGCCCGGCCTTGGCCGTGCGAACGTGTCCCCCACCCCTGCTCACTGGCGGCAGGTTCGCGCCCTCCGCCGTCGGCTGCGTGGTTCCCTCACGATCCACTCTCCCCGCCCCCAGCCTCCCCAAGGCGACCCGCGTCTCCCAGACCGCGCTCAAAGTCGCCTGGAAGAAGGTACCCGGGGCAAACGGCTATCGAATCGACGTCGCCAAGTCCGAGGCCGGTCCGTATCGCACGGCGGTAACACTGACCAAGGGCAGCACCACATCATGGACGATGACGGCGCTCAAGCCAGGTTCAATCCGCTTCTTCAAGGTGCGCGCCTTTCTGGAGTCCGGGGGCACCAAGGTGTTCTCCAAGCCGTCGCCCTGGGTGTCGGCGGTTGCGAACAAGAAGCGAGCTACGCTTCGCAACGTAACGAAAATCATTGGCTTCCCGAGCGGGACGCTGGGCGTCGGCGGTCGTGACGGGCTTTATTACTCGCCATTTGGCGACGGTCAAAGCAAGAAACTAGGCAAGACCCGCTACGAGATTGTGTCCGGAAAAGGCATTGTCCGCATGGAGGACTGGTATTCTCTTCCCCGGCTCAAGGGGGCCCAGCCCATTGGTCTGGACCTCGTCGGCGTGAAGCCGGGGACCGCAAAGATCCGGGCGATCGCCCACAATGGCGTGACCGCCACCGCCACCATCAAGGTGAAAGACTTCACCCAGCCTGCAGCGTTCGTGTTGAGTCCGTCTGCTGCGTCTTCCCCCCTTCTTCGAGCGCTTCTCATCGACCTCAAGGAGCCGATGACCAGGCTTGCCTCTCTCGAGGCCCCCAACTACCAGCGCAGTGATGTGACGAGGGTCTGGGAGCTGGATGAGAAGGGGAATCTGCCCCAATCTCTCAAGCTCGGTCCTGGGGCATCGGAGATCGACACCCTCAGGGCACGCCTACTGACCGCCTATCCCTACACTCTCACCATTTTAGACGGCCCAGTCTTCCGCCTCAGTGACCCGAGCTCTACGGACTCGCGACACTATGATGTTGGCTACCACAACGGCCTGGTCCCCAACAATCTGGAAGCCAAGGCAAAGGAGAGGTTCATTGCCCCCCACTGGACGCTCGACCAGAACGACGGCTTCATCGTTCTTGCTTCTCACGAATGATGGCCCCAGGGCCGGCTGGCCTGTACTCGCGACCCTCCTCACTGACGGGCTGGAAAAACTGATCGGCGATTCGAGTGGTGACTCTCGGTAGACTGGATGCCTGCCCACCTGCAGGTGGCTGACACGAGGAAGGACGCCTGGCGACTTTTGGTCGTTGGCCCCTGATTTGACGACGTTTTTCGGGCTGGGGTAGCTCGGGCTCGTGGCGGTGGGTCAGAGCGTGTCGGAGAAGAAGGCGGAGATTGTGTGTCGTGTGGTCGATGATGACCGGTGGTGTCATCGGTGTGGGGCTGAGGGGCGGGTGCGGGATATGGTCACTCGGAGGTTGGCTCACGAACCGTTGGGGTGGAGGCCTACGTTGTTGCTGGTCAAGGTGCGGAAGTATCGGTGTGATGGGTGTGGTCGGGTCTGGCGGCAAGACACATCGAAGGCAGCCGAGCAACGGGCGAGGTTGTCTCGTCGGGCGCTGCGTTGGGCGTTGGTGGGGATCGTGTGTCAGCATCTGACGGTCCCCGCACGGGGTGCGGCCAGGCTGTTTGACATGGTCGAAGGCAAGTCGAAGAAGGTGTTCAAAACGTGGCTTGACCAGCAGCCACAAGCCTGGAAAGACAAGATCGAGATCGTCGCGATGGACGGGTTCACCGGGTTCAAGACCGCCTCGCAAGAAGAGCTACCCAAAGCAACAGAAGTGATGGACCCTTTCCGCGTCGTCAGGTTAGTCGGCGACGCGGTCAACGAGGTCAGGCGGCGAACACAGCAAAAGACCCTGGGACGGCGAGGACACAAAGGTGATCCCCTCTACAGCGCCCGACGCACCTTGCTGACCGGCCACGACTTGTTGACCGACAAGCAAACCAACCGACTGATCAGCCTGTTTGCTGACGAGAAGCACATCGACGTGGTCGCGACCTGGTAGGTCTACCAAGGCGTCGTCGCCGCCTACCGCAACCCCGACCGGACCCAAGGACGAAGACAGACGCGCACCCTCATCGACACCATCCGCACCGGCCTACCCGCCGGCCTGGTCGAACTCAAGAAGCTCGCCACCACCCTGACCAGACGAATCATCGACATCCTGGCTTGCTTCGACCACCCCCACACCTCCAACGGCCCCACCGAAGCAATCAACAGACGCCTCGAACCCCTCCGAGGCTCCGCCCTCGGCTTCCGCAACCTCACCAACTACATCGCCCGATCCCCCCTAGAAACCGGAGGCTTCAGACTCCAACTACACCCTGGATTGTGATGAGCCTGCGACCCGACTAGACGCTCACCGTGCCACCGTGACCGTCCGGTCCGTGGTTCGGGCATATCACGTCAGGGTCTTCAGCCAATAGCTGAAGACCCAGCAATCCCGAGCAAAATGCCTGGAGTCTGCGTCGTTGGGGGTAGCCGTGCATGGCGGGGGCTTCTTCTATTAGCTGAAAGGTGTCCAATTCCGAGCGGAGTCGTTGGAGCTTGTGCTTATCATGGTCGCCGCGCTGACAAGATGCGCCGAAACAAGGAAGTGGGACAGCAATGAGTGACACTGTGCGTCGCTTTGTGACAGTGAGGTCGGCTCGTCGGATGGCCGTCGGGTTTGTGGTAGCCGTGGGTTTGGTCGTTGGCCTCTCTTGCGTTGCCGATAGGACGGAGGCGGCGTTGGAGCGTGATGGCAGTGCCACCGCGACCGTGTTCGACCCTGAGAATCAGGAGTACAACGACGAGTTTGCCGTCGAGTTTTGGGGCCTGGGTCAGGAGTTCGAACTTGACGAGGCTGAGGCCTGTACGTTTGATGGGGAGCTTTCCCTCGACTACTGGAGCCTTGTGGCTGACCCAGGTGACCCGACGTTCACACTGTGGTTTGATGGCAGCGGGGACACGGTGGGTTTAAGCAGGCCACCAGCTCCGGCGCCGTGGATCGCGCGAGCTGTCGCGGTCAACGACGACCCGCCGTTGCACGCCTGGTTCCCCAGTCAGAGCACTGGAGGAGGAATCGGCTGCATCTTCGACGATGACGGTCATGTGGAGCTTGGGCCGGCTACTCTCGGCGAAGAGCCACAGCCGCCACAGCTGGTCCTTGAGGGCACCGTGGTGGATCCTGTCGGTTTCCCGGGGTCGATGCTCAGAGTGTGGGAGGCCCCTGAGGCCCTGAATGTGGAATGCGAGGGACGGTCGGTTCCCGACGGTTTGAACTTCGGGGACCTTGACCTGCGGTTTGAATGGCCGATGAATGGTTTGGGAGCCACCTTCCATGAGGCTGTTGATTCGTCTGGGCCGTTTGTGATCGAAGTGTCGGGTCCTGGCATGGCGCGGCAGTTCTTCCCGGACCCGCAGACAGGTATGGGGGTGGGGTGCTTTGGTGGACAAAACTTCCTTATCTCCCGTGTTGATGATGCAGGAGAGTTGGTGCTTCAGACTGCCGGATCGATCATTGGAACAGTGGTAGGTACCAGCGGAGCAGGAGTCTACGGCCTGGAGGTGGACGTGTTTCCGGTTGATGATGATGGCATGGTGGTTCCTGGAGCGTCTCTGCTGCGTCGAACGGTGACCACGGGTTCTGGCGGGTTGTTCATTTGCGGCAACTTGAGTTCTGGAGACTGGCTGGTGGAATGGTCGCCGACCCCAACCCGTGTCGGCTCAGCCACGTCAGGTGCCTCGACCGTGGTACAGGTCGAAAGCGGGAGTGCCACGACCATCAGTCCAGCGATGGTATCGGTGCTGGGTGGCGAGCTTATCGGGACGGTGGCTCGAGCCTCCGGCGCGCTCGCGGCAGGGGCGACGGGCATGCTATACCGATGGGAGGCTCCAACTGCCGAGTGGGTGGCCGCCAGCTCCTTCACGACCTCCGCTACAGGTAGCTGGCACCTCAAAGGGTTACTCCCAGGCACCTACCGGGCCGAGGTGGACGGCATCGAAGAGTCGCTGGGGAGCTGGGTCATCAACTCGTCGGGCCAAGTGGCAGAGGTTGTGCTCGGGGAAGGCGGGTGGGCCCAGTTCCCGACCCTGTACCTACCCAAGGGAGCATCGCTGCTCGGGTTTGCCACCGCTTGGACTCCCGCAGTCTCGGTTGCCGGCAGCAAAGTGATCGTCTTCGAAGAAATCCCCGCGCCTGCCGGAAGCGGCGCCGTCTCATCGTGGGAACCCGTTGCTTCTGCCGAGCTAACCAGCTGGATCGGGTTCTTCGAGATCAAAGGCCTCAAAGCCGGCCGGTACAAGGTGTGGGCTGAGGGCAACGACCAACTAGCAGGCCGCTACCTCGGAAACGTGGAATGGGAGGAACAGTCCACACCGGTCACGCTCACCCCACCCACAGTGGTGGACGTAGGCATCATCACACTGCTGGGGGCAGGCTCACTACAAGGCGTCGTCAAAGACGCCCAACAGACTCCGGTCGCCGGCGCCACCGTGATGGTCTACACCCCCGGGCCCGCCGGAGATCTGGCGCAAGTGGCCGGTACGATGTCCGACCAAGACGGCCAATACCAGGTCACAGGGCTGCTTACTGGCACCTACAAGGTCACAGCGGTGTTTCCGAGGGCTGAGGGTGAGCCTTCGGTCTCCTCCACCGCGTCCGTCACCGTGGCAGCAGGTTCCACACCGAGCCCAGTCCCGGTCCTGACGGTCGTGCCCCCTCCGCCCCCGCCCCCTCCGCCCCCGCCACCTCCCACCCCCACCCCCACCCCCACCCCCACCCCCACGCCCACCCCACCTCCA
>WQYN01000133.1 GCA_009781225.1 Micrococcales bacterium
GCAGGACCACGCCTTCGGAGCGGGCGAGCGAGTAGCGAGCGATCAGCTCGTTGAACGTCATCGCATGCTCGCGCATCTCACGAACCACCGACTTCGGTTCGAGTGGATAATCTGCGATCCAGGGATGAGTTCGCTGGTAGATGCGGTAGATCGCCTCGAGTTCCTCGCCCAGTGGCTGCGGCCAGGTGATCTCATCCAACTGCGCCATCCGCTCGTGGTAGTCCAGCCCCTCCGCCTTCATCGCAGCGATGGCAACGCCCTTGGCTGCCTTCTCCTGTGCGAAGAGCAAGGGCCGGGGACCTTCGAGAATCGCTTCGAACACCGAGACAACGTCCAGCGCGAATCCCTCAGAGGTCGGATCGAGCACGTCGATGGCGGCCAGGGCGAGAGGCCCCAGGGGCTGGTTGAGAGCGAAATCCTCGGGCAAGTCGATCGTGAGGCGTAGGCGCGGCGGCGGGTGAGATGCGCCATCGTGCACGGCAATGCCGGAATGGACCAGGGAGCGGACAATCCGGGCGGCCGAACGCAGGTGGGGATTGCGAGCAGCCGGACGCTCGTGATTGTCGGTGAGCAGGCGGTAACCGGTGGCGACGGGGTCGCCGGGGCGGGCGAGCAGGTGGAGCACGAGCGAGGTGGTCACGCGCATGCGCGAGGTCAGGGGCTCGGGCGGGGCGTCGCGCAGGCGCTCGAAGGTCGCCTCCGTCCATCCGGGCTGGCCGGGCGGGGGCTGCTTGCGCACAATCTTCTTGCGTTTGCGCTCGTCATCGCCCGCTTTGGCGAAGGCGCGGGCGTTGGTGATGACGTGTTCGGGGGCTTGGACCACCACCTCGCCCTTGGCGTCAAACCCGGCCCTGCCCGCGCGACCGGCGATCTGGTGGAACTCACGCGCGCTGAGGTGCCGCCATCGTTCGCCATCAAACTTGACGAGGGAGGTGAGGACTACCGTCTTGATTGGGACGTTGATGCCAACGCCGAGGGTGTCCGTGCCGCAGACCAGGGGGAGGAGGCCGTCTTGAGTGAGGCGCTCCACGAGGCGGCGGTACTTCGGAAGCATTCCCGCGTGGTGGACACCAATCCCAGCACGCAGCATTTTGGACAGCGGCGCACCAAAGCCCGGCCCAAAGCGGAAGTCGCCAATCGCTTCGGCGATCCGTTCCCGACGCTCCTTAGGGACGATGGCGGAGCCCAGCAAGCCTTGGGCCGTCTCCACGGCGAGGGCTTGGGTGAAGTGGACGACGTAGGCGGGGGAGCGGGAGGTGTTGACGAGCTCGGCGAGCAGGTCGGGCAGGGGGGTGAGGCTGTAGTCGAAGGAGAGGGGGACGGGGCGCTCACCTCCCGTGATGGCGGTGACGGGGCGGCCGGTCCGGCGCTGTAGGTCCTGGACAAAGAAGGAGGTGTCGCCGAGCGTGGCGGACATCAGGAGGAACTGGGCGCTCGTGAGTTCGAGGAGCGGGATTTGCCAGGCCCAGCCGCGGTCGGGCTCGGCGTAGAAGTGGAACTCGTCCATGACGACTTGGCCGACTCCGGTCTGCGGGCCGTGGCGAAGGGCCATGTTGGCGAGGATTTCTGCGGTGCAGGCGATGATGGGGGCGTCGGCGTTGACTTGGACGTCGCCGGTGATCATGCCGACCATCTCGGGGCCAAAGACCTCGGCGAGGTCAAAGAACTTCTCCGAGACCAGGGCTTTTATGGGGGCGGTGTAGAAGGTGCGCTCGCCCCGCGCCAGGGCCGCGAGGTGCGCGGCGACGGCGACGAGGGACTTGCCCGAACCCGTGGGGGTCGAGAGGATGACATGCTCGCCGGAGGCCAGGGCCATCGCGGCCTCGGCCTGGGCGTCGTAGAGGGTGTAGCCCTCCTCCTCAGCGAACTGCTCAAAGGCGTCGTAGATGGAGTCCGGCGTCGAGGCGCGGTGAGGCTCAAGGTAGAACAGGTCGTCGCCAGGCATGAGCGTATTGTCCCGCAGGTTCAGGTGTCGAGGTCGGCTGCTTGGGCGCGGATGTATTCCCTTAGGTAGGGGATCGCAAAGTCGACCTGGCCGCGGCGTGCGGGCGTGATCACTTCTGCGGCGAGGAGCCTGAGGCGGGTTTGGGCAGCGGTATCTGGCCTCTTGTTGAGGCGGCTGGCAAGCTCGTTGGTGAGTGACGGGCCGTCATCTTGGGCCATGACCGCGAGATAGGCTCGGTCGCCCTCGGACAGGTTGACGAGGGCGGCTTCGAGCACGGAAGACTCAAACTGTTCGCGGGCCGCGCGAATCGCAGGACCCGCTGCCGAGCGTTCGAGGCGCCCGCGCTCAGAGTTCTGCCACAGGTGGTAGCCGACAAGCTGGACCATGAAGGGGTATCCGTTGGTCGCTACCGAACCCTCATCGAGAGCGGCGGGGTCGGCCTCGATTCTGCCAGCGGCGAATGCTCGGGCAAACGAGTCCCGGACCGCCGACACGGAGACGGATGCGAGCGTGCATGGCTGGGCACGGCGGAGGAAGGTCAATACGTCATCGTTTAGCAAGTCGGAGACCGCTGAGGGAAGACCGGCGAGCGCCAGCCCGACGGATCGGCCTTCGGTCACGAGGTGCTGGAAAGCCGTTGCCAGTGCAACCAAGTCCTCGCGGGCCTTTCGATGCACCTCATCCACCGTGATGAGCAGTCCAGCGCTCTTCTTCTCGAGGAGATCGAGCAGTGCGCCGACGCTCAGTCGCAGGTCGAGCATCGTTTCGGGCCTAGGAGCGAACGTGACCCCGCCTCCGCCGAGGACCTGCGGGAGCGAGATCGACTCGATGCGGGGGAGGCGGTGTCCCTTGAGCTCCGAGGCCTTTTCGTTCGCTTGCACGCACAGGCGGGAGGCGAGACCAGGGATCGCAGTGTCCGAGATTGAGGCCCAGCCGTGTTGCTCGGCGGCCTTTCGCGTCGCGGCGAGCATGACAGTCTTGCCGGTTCCTCGGGCACCTGAGTAGAGGCGCAGGAGGCCAGGAGCCCCGGGGCCGTTCTCGAGGCTAGCCTCGAAATCCAGAAGCACAGCGTCGCGGCCGATGAGCGCGTGCGGCATGGCCCCAGCAGTTGGTTTGAACGGATTGAGCACCGGATCGGGTTCCTTTCGTGGAGCTTTCAGGCTCGCATGAGACGGGTGTCATGTGACCTCACCTGGCTCCACCTGACCCCACCTTGCCTCATCTCGCGCACCCGGTCGGGTCCTCGCTCGCATGGAGTGCTGTGGAGAGCTGGTGGGGCTAAGTGGGGCTAAGTGGAGCTAAGTGGAGCTAAGGAACACCAATCCTGCCACAGAGTGCCTGGCAGGACAAGCACCCGTGGCTGACCGAGGGGCTAGGTGGGGCCAGGTGGAGACCGGTAACCCCCAGGGTCGACGGGGGTTACTGGTACGGCAAATGGGTGACGGCTGTGGTCGCAGGCCCGCGGCGGGGCAAGCGAGGAACCTCCCTGATCTACCTCCTGCGCTTGCGGTCGCGCTCCTTTTCCTTCCGGCGGCGACGCGACGCGAGCAGCAAGGCTCCCAGGAGCACTAGCGCGAAGCCGGCGCCCGCGAGGAACGGGAGCGCTGGGTTCATGCCGGTCTTGGCGAGCTGCTTCGGCGTCGGGGTCGGGCTGGGCGTGGGGGAGGCGAGCGGCGGAGGTGCTAGGACGGAGACCGTCGCTTCGGCGGTGTCGTTGTCGGGGTTGGCGTCTGCCTCGAAGTGGGCCGTCTTGGCTTCCACCGTCAAGATGTTCGGTCCTTCGACATCAACCGTTCCCGTGATGGTGTAGACCGCCTCGCTCCCCACGGCCAGTTCGCCGATGTCACAGGTCGCGACCAGGGCCGCAATCGTGCAGGTCGGAATGGCCGTTCCACCTGGCGTCTGAGAGGCCAGGACGACCGTGACGCCCGTGAGATCAGCGGGGAGCGTCAGCGTCAGCACCGTGTCGTGGGAGACCACCGGTCCGTGATTGGTGGTGGTCGCGGTGATCGTCACGACGCTGTCCTTACTCGCCGTCTGGATGGGCGGGGTGAGGGTCACGCCGACATCGGTGGGTGGCGGCGGTCCAATGGGCCCCGTCGCGGTCGACTGGTTGTTCGTCATGTCAGGATCGCGGGCCAGCGAACTGACGGCAGCGGTGTTCTCGACAACCCCCACCGCCCGGATCGGAAGGTCAAAGGTGGCGAGAATGCTGAACGAAGAGCCCACCGCTAGATCGCCGGGAACGCAGGTCAGCAAGGTCCGTGTCGCCTGACTGGCATCAAGCACGCACTGAGCATCGCCGCCGTCCTCGAGAGCGGCGCTGAGGAAGGTGGTCCCCGCGGGAACGACATCGGTGATCGTGACCTCCCGCGCTCGCGAGGGGCCGGCGTTGCGCACGTCGAGCCGGAACGCCACGGGGCTGCCGGGAATGATCGACTGGGTCACCACGGTCTTGACGATCCGGGTGTCAGCGACAATCTCGACCGCCACGGGGAGGTCAACGTCGTTGTCGTCGTAGTCCAGCTCTTCGGTGATGGTGTCCGCCATCGCCCGCGCCGTGTAGGTGCCGGCTTCCAGATCCTCGGGGGCCTTGGCCACGACCGTGATGCTCACAACGTCGCCGGGGGCAGAGACCTGTCCATCCGGTGTGAGGTCGGGTGTGACCTCACAAACAACGCGGTGTTGCTCGGGTGGGCCAGGAAGGACGTCGCCGACGCAGGTCAGCTCCGGCGGGTTGGTGAAGGAGACCAGCTCGAAGCCGGGCGGCAGGAGCAGGGTGTAGGTCGGGAGTTCGGCCACCGAGGGGCCTGCGGTTCGCCAAGTCACCGTGTAGGTCGTCTCCTCGCCGGCTGCGATCGAATCAGGCAGGGCCTCACCAGAGGTCGTGAGGTTCGCCAAGCGAATCACCGGTGTCACGGTGGGTGGGACCGTTCCGTTGTTGTCCGGGTCAGGATCGCCCGGGAACTCGACGGAGGCGGCGTTGGAGACGTGGGAGTTGCAGACAAGGGGCGGTACTCCCGGCCCCGCGCCCGCCTCGGGCAAGCAGCCGAGGTAGGGGGTCTGCGCCGATCCCACGCGTCCGGTCGCCGGAAGGTGGGCGCCGATCTGCACTGACACCTCGCCATCGGCGGGGATGTCCAGGACACACCGAATCACCTGTTGCGTGATGGGCCGCGGCGGGGAATAGCCCTCATCCACCCACGCCGTTCCGGGCTCCGAGGGATCCTCGGCCGGAACGGTCGCGACAAGGGCGCATGCGGGATCCGAGGCGGTCGGGTCGTAGACCAGGCCCGCCGGAAGCACGTCCGTCAACTCAGCCGCCGTCGCGTCAGAGGGACCATCGTTGAAGACAGTCAGCGTCCAGCCGGCGTCCTCTCCGGCGACCAAAACAGGCAGGTCAGAGACCTTTTCCACCGTCAGATCCGCGAGTTGGATGACATCAACCGTCGCCGTGGCAGACGACGAGGCGGGAGAGCCGTCCGGATCCGCTGTCGTACTCGTCACGGTCGCGGTGTTCGGGTAGCGGACCTCGTCATCGGTGCCGTCGGAGGGTGGGACGGAGGGACTGAGCGTCCCCTCGATCACGATCGTCGTCTCCTGCGGGACCAGCCCGAGGCCGGCGGCTCCCGGCAGAGTCCCCAGGGCGCAGCTCACCCGATCTCCATCCGGCGCCACGGTGCATGCTCCCCCTCCCGACACTGCGGCCGATGACGCCACGAACCCTGCGGGAAGAACGTCAGCCAGTTGGACGGTGGCCGCATCAGCCCAGACGTACCCGAGGCTGGCGGGCAAGGTCACGATGGCGACCGTGATCTCGTAGCGGAATCCCAGGCCGGCGACGTAGGTGTCGTCACCGTCGATGGGGTGCGGAATCGTGTCGAGGGCCACCTTGGTCGTTACGAGTTCGGTGATGGGCGGCGCCACGACGAGCGGCACCGCGTCGACATTGTTCGTGAGGTTCGGATCGGAGGTCGGCGACCACACCCGGACATGGGAGCCCGAGGCGGCGGCGTCGGTGAGGTTGGCCGGGTAGGTTCCCTCAGCGATCGACGGAGGCAGCCAGTAGGTGACGGTCACCTCCACCGACTCACCCGGCCACAGGTCGGAGATTCCCAGACTGGTGTGGCTCGAGCCGGAGTTGTCAACCCGGCAGGTGATCTCGGCCCCGGTCACTACACAGGTGGAGTCAACGGCACCCTCGGCGAGTCCGAGAATGACGGCGTCCACCCCGAGCCGCGCCCGGAACTGGACATCGCGCGCCACAGACAGACCGAGGTTCGCCACCGTGAAGGTCTGAGTCCGCTGAGATCCCGCCCCGGCGTAGGCCGCAGGAGGCGGCACCGTCAGGCTCAACGTCCCGGCAACGGTCACGTCTGCGGCGACCATGACGGGAGATTCGGTGCTTGCGCTGTTGTTGTCTGGCTCAGGATCGGGGGTGTCGGAATCGACGACCACCGTGTTGGTGAGCAGCGACCCGTGGTCGAGGTCGGGTGCGATGTCAACGACAAAGCTGCGGGTCACCAGATCGCCGAGCCTCATGACGGCCGGCAGCGGGCAGGTCACGACCGTGCCGTCCGCCGAGCCCGTGCAGCCGACGCTTGAGGAGCGGAAGGTGAGCCCTGCCGGCAGCGTGTCCACCATGGTCGGC
>WQYN01000134.1 GCA_009781225.1 Micrococcales bacterium
CCTCCGGCGTCCCTGCAGGAACCTGTACCCTCTCTCACCCCACCTGAGCTCGTGCGAAGGCAACCTGGCCAGAACGTGGCGGGACTCGTCATCGTCGGCACGATTGCTGTGATTGCGCTGGTGGTGGGGCTGATCGCGCTGATTCTTGCGCTGAGCCGCGGCGCCTCGGAGCCTGAGGAAGCGTTGCCAACGCCCGAGGTGACTGTCACCGAAACCGTCCAAGCCGAGGGTGAGCCGCAGCAGCAGCAGGAGGAGGAGGCGATGGGTGCCGAGGCGCTCGCTGTCCCGGGCATCGCGATTGGTGCGGACGGGGTGGCGCTGCCGGGCGTCGATGCTGGTCCGGCCGTGCGACTCGACCTGTACTCCGACTACATGTGCCCCTACTGCGGACGCTTCGAGATGGAGTTTGGGGCGACCATCCAGGGCCTCATTGACTCCGGTGACGTGGCCTTTGTGCTGCACCCGGTGTCCATCCTCGATGCCTACTCTCAAGGCACCAACTACTCGACGCGGGCCTCCCGAGCTGCGATGTCGGTCGCGGTGGGGGCGCCGGAAGCGTTCGGAGCCTTCAACGAAGCCCTCTTCGCCCAGCAGCCGGAGGAGAACACTAAGGGGCTGGATGACGAGGCGATCGCCGAAATCGCGAAGCAGGCCGGCGTGCCGAACGTCATCGCGGAGAACCTTCTTGGCGTCACGAGCGCCGAGGAGATCTCGTCGCTGACCTCCGCCGCCTCCCGAGCGGGGCTGCGTGGGACTCCGACCCTCCTGTTCACTGCGGGCGGCGAGACCGTCCAATGGGACTACCAGGCTTCGATCAACGACATGGTCACTCGCATGGCCAACACTCTCCACTAGAGACTTCTTAAGGAACAAAGGAACTCATCATGGTAAGCAAGAAACAACGAAAGACGGCAGCCGCCGTCCAGGCCCGCGAGGCCATTCGGGCAGAGGCCGCAGCGGCCAAAGCCCAGGCCGATGCGAAGATCCGTCGGCAGCGACTGCTGGTGGCCGGGGCGGTGGTGCTCGTGGTCGCGCTCGTGGTCGCGCTCGTCGCCGTCGTCGTCACGCTAGGCAAGAAAAACGAAGGTCTCACCGGAGAAGAAGCCAAGCCCCAGGCCGCTTTGACCAACGGGGGCATTCTCGTTGGCCAGGGTGGCGCGGCAGGCGGGGAGGCGGCGACGGGCGATGACATCGTCACCGTCGAGGTCTACTCCGACTACATGTGCCCCTACTGCGGCATGCTGGAGCAGGCGACGGCCGACAAGCTCGACAAGCTCGTCGAGGAGGGCAAGGTCCGCCTTGTCCTGCACCCCATCTCGATCCTCGACCAGTACTCCAACGACACGCAGTACTCGTCGCGGTCAGCCAACGCGGCAGCGACGGTCGCCGCCTTGGATCCCGAGCACTTCCTCGCCTTCCACCAGGCTCTCTTTGCGGGTCAACCCGAGGAGGGCCCTGACGGGCTGAGCGACGACGAGATCGTGACCATCGCGACCGACGCCGGCGTCCCGAAGGATGTGGCCGACAAGTTCGTCGACAACACCTACAACGCATGGGTCGAGGCCTCCACGGCGCAAGCCGCGAAGGACGGCGTCAAGGGAACCCCCGCGGTCTACCTGTCCTTGGGCGACGGCAAGCGCGAGCTCTGGGAGAACTGGGTCACCGGGGCGATCGGCCAAGCGGTCGATGCCGTCAAGGATGGCAAGAAGCCCGACGAGGGCATGCCCTAGTAAACTGTCCGGTCGCGCCGCCCGTTCATCGGGAGGCCTGAAAGGCCGCCTTAGCTCAGCCGGTAGAGCTTCCGCCTTGTAAGCGGACGGTCAGGGGTTCGAGTCCCCTAGGCGGCTCACCGGTGCCCGGTTCCACCGAAACTGCCGGGCACCGGCCAGGCCTTTGCGGCGCATGCCGGACGCTACTCAGAACAGAAAGCGTCCAACCATCATGGCTGACCCCATCACCGCAGTACTCAACCTCCGGCAGAAGAACGCGTGGATCTTCGGATTCATGCTCTTCTCCTCCTGTGTGTCCCTCATCGCCTCCTTCGTCCTGTCCTACGACGCGCTTCTCCTTGCGGAGAATCCGAATCGGCTGCTCAACTGCGACTTCAGCGCAACTCTGAGCTGCGGGACCGTTGGCAGGCATTGGGCGGCGCACCTGTTCGGCTTCCCCAACGCCTTCTTAGGGATCGCGGCGGAACCGGTCGTCATCACGATCGCCGTCGCCTCGTTGATAGGCGTGAAGTTCCGGCGGGGCTTCATGTTCGCCGCTCAGGTCATCTACACGATCGGGCTCGTCTTCGCCTACTGGCTGTTTGCCATGGCCTACTTCAAGATCGGCGCCCTGTGCCCGTGGTGCCTGCTTGTGAGCCTCTCGACGACGTTGGTGTTCTCAACTCTCACCCACGTCAACATCCGAGACGGGAATCTCTTTCTGCCCAAGCGGCTGTCGCAACGGCTCCAGTGGGCCTGCCGAGTAGGCCTCGACCTGGTCGTCGTCGTCATCCTCTTGGGGACGATCGTCTCGCTCATCACCGTCAAGTACGGAGCCGGCCTCTTCGGGTAACTTTCCAGGTCCGGGGGCTGGTAATGGTCCGGGGGCTGGCAAAGGTCCGGGGGCTCAGGTCCCCGGACCTTGGTGGCCCCCGGACCCCACCCCACACCCCAGGGCCCGATCACCCCAGGGCCCGCACCACGCTCTCCACCACCCTTTCGGCCATGGCAGCTGCCTCGGGCGCGACTGCTGCGGTCTGAGCGCGGGCGGCCTCAAAGGCGTCGACTGAGCGTCGCTGGAGGTCGTAGACGAACTCCAGGGCCTGCGCCGTGTCGAGACCAAGGGTCGTTGCTGCCCGAGCAAAATCCGCGTCGCCGATGGCGTCGAACCGGTAGTGGTCACCCACTTTCATGGCTGAAGCGGCTCCGGCGCTGCTTCTGTCGTACGGGATGATCGTCGCGAGGTCATAGAGTGGCGCCAGGGCGACCTGGGAGCCCCTCAGCAGGATGGAGTAGTTCTTGACGTGGGCATCCGTGCATCGGAAGACGACGTTGAACGCGAGTCCCTGGAAGAACCGCCAAGCCGCGTCGGCTCGGTCCCCTGGCCGTGGGAGGGTGCGGAACAGCCGCGCCACTTCTCCGACACCCGGTCCGCCGTCCATGTGCTGGTACTTCTTGGATGGCGGAACGCCGAGAGCCTGGGCAAGGTCCTCCTGGTGGAGTCTGTGCCACAGCCCCCTCGTCCAGGCGCGGTCGTATCGCTCCACCACGACGACTTGCCAGTCGCCGACCACCTCCAGCCAGGTGTTTGCCACTTCCAGCCCCAGCCAGGACGCCGCACGCATAGTCATGTGCTCGACGATGTCGAGTCGACTAAAGGCCCCGGCCTGCGGCTTAAGAATGTGCGTGGTCGGGATGGAGCCAGATGGCACCGCCCACTCTCCCTCGCTGGTGCGACACAGGGCAAGCTTCGGTTGAGCTCCGGCAAGACTGAACCGACCCGATTCGGCCCCCGTGACGCGACCCGTCCGGTACTCATCAACGATGGCCCCGAGGGCCTGGGACGCCTCGGTGTCCGACAAGGGGTGAAGGTCTCCTCCCCGGGCCGGACCGTCTGTGGGCTCAACATCGGGTGGAAGGATTTGCAGCGCCCCCGCCACATCGGCCCCGATGTGCTCGAGGATGGCGAACGGGTTTCGGGGGTTCACTTCGAACCGTCGTGCAATCGCCGCACGAGCTTCTTGGTTGTCGGTGAGGAGGCCATCAAGGAAGGGCAGCACCACACGCTTGCGATGCTCCCGATGGACCAGCGGCATGGACAAGGACAGAGGCGTCGCTTCCGGCACCGAGCGGTACTCCTCGTCGTAGCGAAAGCGCAGGTCACCGCTGGCGTCCTGCTCGAGTGTGCCGCATAGGGCGCCATCCATGAAGACGAGCAGTTCGGCCATGGCTAGTCGTTCCAGCTCTCCGGGAGCGGCACCAGGTCGAAGCCGTAGCCTAGGGCCTGGAAGCAGTCCTGGACCCGGAGCATGTCGACGCTGGACTTGCCGTTCTCGAGGCTGACAAGCCACCGAAGCGACACGCGGGCCTTTTCGGCGAGCTGAGCTCCCGTCATCCCAGCGTCTTCCCGCAGACAGCGCAGGAGGATCCCTGCCTCGCGCGGTGTCGTGAACACGTCCTTATCCTTCCGTTACGCACGTTCGTTCACACGATCGTATGCGCACGATCATACACAAGACCCTGTGTGCACGATGGCGGCCCTCGCCTCGCTCCCGGAGTGGATCCTCCCGCCTTGTCGCGCCGGGCCGTTCCCTGGGCGCTCTGGGTCGCATAGACTGGTGCGGTTGTTTCGTCCCAATCCCTCGACTTTCTGGAGGCCAACGATGCACTCCCGTTTCAACCCTCGTTCTCGTAGCCGACGCCTCGGTGCCCTGACCTGCGCGGCGAGTATCGCCATCGTCCTTGCTGGAGGGCAAGGGCCGGCAATGGTGGCGCCCGACGCGCACGCCGCAACGATCCGCGGGATCGACACCCCGACCGGAGGCAACGGCGTGAACGCGCCCTGCGCCACAGTCAGCACAACCATCTCCTCTTCGCTGTTTGCGAACCATCCCGACCTGAGCATGGTCACGTCCGGGCTCCTCGTCTTCACGATCACCGTCTCCAACGACGCTGATCAGAGCCTCCTGCCCAGGGTCGGGTATCTGACCGCATGGGAGGTAAAAGAAGGGGTCGTCACGGCCGACAGGCTCGGGGCGGATCATTTGGACATCTCGGTCGCGAACGTGGCGGTTGGTCGCTACCACGTTGAGGTGTCCTACACCTTCGTCGTCGTCTTCACGGACGGGTCGGCCCACATCCACAGCGCCCACCGCTTCCTTAGCACCGGGGGGGCTACAACGGCGACTCCGCCGGCGAATCCTCCGCTGTCGGTGACCGCTTGCTCGTCGGACCCCCTTCAAGTTGCACCCTTCACCCTGGACGGCGTGTGGCCCCCCAACCCGACTCCGACTCCGACTCCACCGCCCCCGACGACTCAGCCCCCGACTCCGCCTCCCACCACGCGGCCCCCAACGACGCGGCCTCCGACGACGCGGCCTCCCACGACTCCCGGCCCGACCTCGCCAACTCCGTCCACCCCAGGTCCCACCACGCCCGACCCGAACTTCCGGGCTCTGTCGCTGCCGGCGGTCGCGGGCGTCGCGAGCTTCGGATCGCGCCTCGTGGCCACGCCTGGCACGTGGAGCCAGTCAGCGGTTGCTCTGACCTACCAGTGGTTGCGTGCGGGCGTTGCGATTCCCGGTGCGACAGCGACCGCCTACACCCCCACCAAGGACGATGTCGGAAAGACACTTCAGGTGCGCGTCACGGCCAACGCTGGGGGTCAGATCGTCGAGTCAACCTCGCTCGCGACGGCAAAGGTCGCCAAGGCCAAGCCCGCCGTGGCAGTGAAGCTCGCCAAGAAGAAGGTGGCTCTCGGAGAGTCAGGTAAGGCGACGGTGACCGTCAAGGTTCCCGGTGAGACCAAGCCGGTCGGCAAGGTGACCGTCAGGGTCGGCAGCAAGAAGGTCACGGTTGCGGTCACGGCCAAGAAGAAGGGGAAGGTGTCGGTCCGCCTGCCGGCTCTCGCGAAGGCAGGGTCCTACCAGGTCAGCGCCACCTTCAAGCCAATCAAGCCCACCAACGCCATAGCCACATCCGGCACCACCGCCAAGACAGTCAAGCTCACGGTCAAGTAGTAGGCCTAAGCCCCCACTCACGCTCGTAGCGTTCCGCGCCGATCTTCGCGGCCGCCTCGGCCTCGATCAGCTCCTGGAACACCAAGCGCACCGACTCGGCAATCAGATCGACCCCTCCCCGGGAGCGCAGTGTCTCCAACAGTTCGGCGATCGGCAGGGCAGAATGGACAGTGGTCATCGGTGGAAACCTTCCTGGTAGTGCTTGTTACACACCCAGGATTCCGCCGGTGACCCCCAACGTCAGGCAGCCACCCCGTCAAGCACGAAACCCCACCACATGGTGGGACTCATACGCGGAAAAGTCGCACAGGAACTGCGCGGTAGAGTGGAACAAGCAGGGATCGGAAGCCTTCTAAAGGATGAGGCCACTGTTAGAGAGGCGCGAATGTATCTGCGCATGTACGGCCAGAGTGCCTGCGCGTCATACCTGAAGAGGAAGGCGCGTGAGTCCGGTCTGCCTGACTATGAAATCACGGAAGAGGAGATGAGAACGGTGTTGGCCCAGTGATTTTGCGGCGTGGGGGGACACTTGTTGTCGAACTGCCTGGACACGCGCAGGGTGGGGGCGGAAGCTGACGGCACCGAGTGCGAGGAATCCGACAACTTGGACCGCTGTCATGGTCGCTGAATTGTCGGATTCCTCGCACTCGGCGGAAGGGGGGAGGTTGAGGGACGGAAGGGAGGCGCTGTCGCAGGGGCAGTGGGCAAAAACGCAGGGGCAGTGGGCACAAGTGCAGGGGCGGGCTCCCGAGGAGGAACCAGCCGCCCTCGGTGACCAGCGCAAATGCAGAGGCCTGTTGAGCGCCGTCGGGTGGGCACCTGCATTTGTGCCCTCTGGTGGCTGTC
>WQYN01000135.1 GCA_009781225.1 Micrococcales bacterium
CCCGGCGCCAGCGCTTCCATGACACCGAGGGTGAGGGCCGTCATCGTGCGCATCTCATTGTGTGTGAGGCCGCCGCCGGACGCGCCTCTGCGCCGAGTGCGAGGAATCCGACAATCCAATGCCCATGACAACGCTCCAAAGTGTCGGATTCCTCGCACTCGGCGCGAAGGGGTAGTTGGGTGGGTGGTGGGGGGTGGGCGGGGGGCTTGGCGCGCTAAGCTGGCGCCACACACGCTTGCTTGACGAAAGGACCTCCACCATGGGCCTCTTTAAGGCCGCCGCCGGTGCCCTGGGCGGGACGCTTGCTGACCAGTGGCTTGATGTTGTCTCTGCCCCTCAGTTTGACGAGGAGACGCTCGTCGCCCCCGGCATTTTTCAGGCTCAGAACCGCGGTCGCGGCTCGAACACCAGGGCTTCGGCCAACATCTTGTCGGATGGCTCCCAGATTCTCGTGCCGGAGAACATCGCGGCCGTCGTGACCGATGGCGGTCAGATCACCGATGTCACGGTCGAGCCTGGGTACTTCACCTACCACACGGACCGCCAGCCCTCCCTGTTTGCGGGGGACGGGATGCGCGCCTCGCTCATCCGCCAGTCCTTTGACCGCTTCAAGTATGGCGGCCAGCCCTATGGCCAGCAGCTGGTCTACTTCATCAACCTCCGCGAGATCCGCAACCAGAAGTTCGGGACGCCCGGCCCCGTCCCCTACAAGGACTTCTCGCTCGCCCCGCCCGGCGCTGTCCAGGCCCCGGTCCTGCGGCTCAAGGCGCGCGGCCTGTACTCGATTCGCATCGCCGACCCGATCCTGTTCTTCAAGAACTTCCTCCCGGCGAACACCCAGTCCTACACGCTGGCCGATGAAGCCTCCTCCGAGCAGCTCTTCCAGGAGTTCATCACCGCATTCCAGGCGGCTCTCCAGGGCCTGTCCCGCACCACCGACATCGCAAGCCTCGCGATGCATGGACCTGAGCTTGCCCACGCGCTCACCACCGAGGCCGGGCCGGAAGGCTCCTGGCTCGAGCGCTTTGGCATCGAGGTCGTCTCCTGCGCCGTCGCCGCCATCGAGTACGACGCCGAGTCCCAGGCGCTCATGGACAAGTTCAACCAGGGCCTCATGATGCAGGGCGCCATCGGCAACGCCTACACCCAGACCACGATCGCCGACGCAGCGCTGGCGGCCGGCCAGTCCGGCGGTGGCGGCGCGATGTTCGGGATGGGCATGGGCGTGGGCGCGATGGGCGGCCAGCTCGGCGCGCTCCAGCAGCCCGCCGCCCCGCCCCCGGCTGCACCTCCGCCCGCACCCGGGTATCCCGCCGCACCTCCGGCCCAGCCTCCCTACGGAGCAGCGGGGACGATGGCGGCCCCTCCGCCCGCAGCACCCGGCTACCCCGCAGCCCCGCCCGCCGCGTACGCTGCCCAGCCTCCCGCAGCACCCGCCCCCGCAGCCCCCACCCCCGCCGCTGATCCCGTAGCGGCGCTCGGCCAGCTCAAGGCGCTGCTCGACCAGGGCCTGATCACCCAGGACCAGTTCGCCGCCAAGCAGGCAGAGATCCTGTCGAGGATGTGAGGGCACGATGACGCAACCTCCTCCGGAGCATCCCCCACCCCCGGCGCAGCACGCCGACAAGGTCTCCTGCCCCCACTGTGGGTCAACCGAGACCCACTGGCTGCCAGACCAGCAGCTCATGCGCTGCGACCTGTGCCGCTCCACCTTCGCCGTCAACGTCCCGGCAGCTCCGGCAACCCTGGTCAACGACGACGTCGCGGGCCTGCACGGGTTGGAAGTCTCACAAGGCGCCGGAGCTGAGGTCCTCCCCGAAGCCGAGGACGCCGTCCACACCTTCCGCTGCCCCGCCTGCGGCGCTGACCTCGTAGTATCTGCGGGAACCAACGAGGCGACAATCCGCTGCCACTGGTGCCGCAACCGCATCACGACCGCGGACCGCATCGCCAACGGCGCCTCCCCCGATGGGATCATTCCCTTCTCACTGTCGCGCGAACAGGCGCTGGCGATCATGGAGAAGTTCTTGTCCAAGCGCAGGACCTTCGCCTCGCGGAGGTTCTTGGCCGAGTTCACTCCCCAGGGGATCCAGCCGGTCTACTTCCCCTACTTCATCGTCGATGTCAATGCGCGGGCCCATCACGCGGGGCAGGCTGGCCACCTCATCCGAAGGTGGACCGAGGGGAGTGGGAAGGACTCGACCACCTACTACGACTGGGACGCCTACGCCTTCGAGCGACAGTTCAACCTCTACATCAACGACCTTCTCATCGAGAACAATCTCGCCTTCGCCAACACCGACCGGCGGGTCAACACCCACAACATCATCAACTCGATGGCCCCGTGGAACACCCACGCGATGGTCCCGTACTCCCCGCTCTACCTCCAGGCCGAGTACCGGGCCGAGCCGCGCACGGGCAACATCCCAGATGTGCGCCCCCGCGTCATGATCGAGGCCACCGACATCTCCCGCCGCCAGTCGAACACGACGATGACGGGCTACAACCACGGCATTCGCTACGAGATCGACGAGCTGAGCGTCCAAGGGGAACGGTGGGTCAGCGCCCTTTGCCCCGTTTGGCTCTCCTCCTACCTCGAGGTCAAGGGCAACCGCCACTTGCTCCACTACATCGCCGTCAACGGCTCCACGGGCGAGGTCATGGGCTCAGTGCCCACCAGCCGTACCCGCATGCTCGTCGTCGCCGGAATCGCCGAGGTCATCGGCGTGATCGGTGCCATCGCCTTCTTGATCTTCGGTTAGGGGCCCGCCATGTTCAATCTTCTGATGACTGCCATCACCCTCGCGGAGACCTCCAGCGAGTCCGATGCGAAGGGCCTAGGACTCGTCCTCTTGGCTCTGGGCCCCATCGTCTACGCGGTGATCTACTTCGCCTACCGCAACCCCGAGGCGCGCCACCACTACGAGCGTGAGACAGAGGTGCGCATCGATGGCGTGACCGCGAACGACGTCTTCGTCCAACGCCATCACCGCTCGCGCCAGTCCGAAATCCCCGGGGAGAACTCCACTCAGCTCAAGGGAATAACCAAGTCCGGGCCCATGGGCTTCGTCCAGCAAAAGGCAGCAACGATCCACGTCCCCGGGGTTCCCCGCCCACCCCGCTGACACCCTGAAAGGCGCCCCCCGTGAAACCCCTCGCTACCAGGTCGTTGGCCTGCCTGTCCATCCTCTCCCTCGCGCTCGCCGCCTGCTCCCAAGACTCGCCCTACCCCATCCTCAAGACAACGTCGCCTGCCGCTGACCCTCCCAAAGCAACGTCTGCGGACGATGACGAGTCCCCGTCATCGTCCGTCATGGCGCCTGAGGAGGTGGCAGAGCGGGCGGCGACCTACCTCGAAACCGCGCTGGTGGATGGGACGCATGCTGTGGGGGCCTACGACGGCCAGGAGTACGACGATGTCGGGCTGACGATCGACATTTTGTGGGCGCGGCTGGCGGCAGGTCACCGGGTGGCGGCGGTGGCACCGATCGTGGAATGGCTGGCCTCGCCGGAGGTGGTGGGTCCGTACACGGGTGAGGTGGAGGACGGGGTCTACGCGGCGGCGACGGCGAAGACTGGCCTGGCCTTCCACGCCTCGGGGCTGTCCGAGCAACTCGCCAGCAAGCAGCTGGCGACCTTGATGACACTCATCGCAGCCGATGGACGGCTGTCCGATCAGTCAGAATTCGGCGACTATTCCTCGCCGATAGGCCAGGCTCTAGGGATACTTCTGCTGGTCACGGGGTCTGAGGGGGAGGCGGCAGGCAAGGCGGCGGCGTTCCTTGCTTCTCAGCAGTGCGAGGATGGCGGCTTCCCTGTCGCCTACCCGGACTCCGGCGAGACGGCCTGCGAGTCCGACCTTGACACGACCGCCTTGGCCGTCGACGCTTTGGCGGTTGCAGGAGGGCAGGAAGAGGCGTTGACCTCGGCGATCACCTTCCTTGCCAAGGAGCAGGGGGCTGATGGGTCGTGGTCCTCTTTTGGCGGGCCGTCCACCAATACGACGGCGCTGGCAGCCGAGGCGGTTGAGCTGGATTCGGCCCACGCTAAGGCGGCGTCTCGGGCGCGGGAGTGGCTTGCTTCGCGGCAAAACGACGATGGTGGACTGCCGGTCGCGGGGGAGGGAGACTCTGATCCGCGTGCGACGGCGCAGGCGGTGCTGGCCCTATCGGGACAGGGGCTGCTAGGGGTGTTGGGGCTCGTCCCGGCGGGGTAGGCCGAGGCAGGCGAGCCAGGGGCGGGGATGCTTGCAGGCCCCGGCGGGGCGCGAGGCTGGGCGCGTCGAAGGCCGGGTTCGTGGGCTGGGGCGCTTGCTGGGTCGCTGGCGAGCTGATCGTGTCACGACGGCGTCAACGGTGTCGAGGTCGGGTTATGTTCCGGGAAGCCCAGGGAATCCGCATTGGGCGAAACATGAGAGATCCGCCCGGCCCGCTGGTGGCACCCCCACCGGCGGGCCGGACGGACAGACTCAGTGTTACCCCGTCCGGCTCGGATTCTTCGCTTTGCCCGCCGAGCCGGACGGTGGCACACACTGATGCCAACGATGGACCGTAGTGAGGTGCTTCCGAGTTGAGCTACTGGCGAACAGCCGTGTTCGCGCCGAGACGTTCGCGAGTCCGGTCGACCAAATCCCCCGACACAGTCGACCGGACTCGCCTTCCGGAGTGGCCTAGACCCACAGCGGCATTGAGGGATCCGCTATGCGAGACGCAGTCTGATACTAAGGACGCACAAATGCCGTTTGTCTGACGCCATCTCATCAGGCTGTTCGGCGTGCCGGGAGATAGACTACTGGCTCGAACTCCCAAGCGACGATCCGTCGCCCCCATGGCATCGAAGGAGCACAACGTGAGCAGGCGGCGAGTTTTCCTCTCCGTGGCTCTCGTCGCATCTCTCGGTGGGGCAGGGCTCGCCAGCGTTCATGTCGCCCAGGCCGACCCTCCACGGTTCTCGCGGCACTCACGAGGCGAGCTGCGCCATCGTCCTGATGATCTCGTGGATGCCGCTGAGCGTGGCCGGCGGGCGCGCCAGCTTTGGGCTGCAGAGGCGGTGGCGCGGGGCGAGGCCGAGGTCCGCATGGGGCGAAATGGGGCGCGCGTGGTCCAAACGCCGGATGGTCGGTGGGTCGAGCATGGGGTGCAGGACGTCGGCCACGTTCTGGTCATCGCGGTCGAGTTTGGGACCGAGAGGCCGGCGGGTTTGACGGCGAGCGACCCGGTGGGGCCCCTGCACAATGCGATCCTTGAGCCCGACCGTGAGGTGGACAATTCCACCTACTGGGTTTCCGACTTTGACCAGCAGCATTACCGGGAATTGCTGTTCGGAGGTGCGACAGAATCTGTCGCGGGGTACTACCAGGAGGTGTCCTCCGGGCGATACTCCCTCGTGGGCGACGTCACCGACTGGGTGACTCTTCCCAAGCACGAGTCCTATTACAACAACAAGGGCGCCTATCGGATGGATGAGCTGGTGCGCGACTGGGCCACCGCGTGGTACGCGCGAGAGATCTCTCGGGGGAAAACCCACCAGGAGATCGTCGACTACCTGGGGCAGTTCGACCAGTGGTGGAGGGGCGATACCACGGGCAATCCCAACCGGCCCGATGGCGTCATCGACCATTTGATGATCGTCCACGCGGGGGAGGGGCAGGAGGCGGGGGCGCCGGACTGGGCGATCTGGTCGCATCGGAGCTTCGTGGGGAACGTCGAGATTGCGACCACGGGCTTGCGGATCCGGGACTACACGATCCAACCGGAGAACGGCGCCATCGGCGTCTTCGCTCACGAGTACGCCCACGACCTGGGGCTCCCTGACTTCTATGACACCACGACCGGGGGGCAGGAGAACTCGACGTCGTTTTGGACTCTGATGTCGTCTGGCTCCTGGCTTGGTCGGGGCGAGGGCACGATCGGCACGACACCCGGGCATATGGGGGCCCCCGAGAAGCTTCAGCTCGGCTGGCTCGACTACACGACCGTCTCGCCTGGGGGGACGAGGAATCTTGTGCTCAACCCTGCTGCGCTTGATGCGGACCAGGCGGTCTTTGTCAACCTTCCCCCAGCTCAGGGTTCTACTCACTACTATCTCGCGGAGAATCGGCAGTGCGTGGGCTATGACGAGGCTCTGTGCCTGGGCCCCTACAACTGGACCAACCTAGAGACGACCCCCAAACTGCTCGAGACGTTTTCCTTCGAGCCGGGCCTCTTGGTGTGGTACGTGAACTCTGCGCAGTACGACAACAACGTGACTATCCATCCAGGGGCGGGGCGGGCGCTGCCGGTCGTGGCGAACTCGACGGCGTTGTTCTGGCCCAGCGGTGAGCCGGTGCGCAACAGGTCCCAGGCGTGGGATGCGACCTTCAAAGCGCCGGGGGAAACCTACCGAGCGTTCTCTCATAGTCGTGAGCAC
>WQYN01000136.1 GCA_009781225.1 Micrococcales bacterium
CCCTGACCTGCGCAGATACCGTGATCGTCGCCTTTACCCCCTCAGGTGCCACCGCGAAGCTCGCCTCGCGAAGCCTGCAGCGCCTGCGTGTATGGTGCAACCACGGCTGATCGCGCCCGACGCCCCACCGAAGGAGAGTGAGTGATGACCAAAACCCACGGACGATGGCGGAGCTTGGCTTGCGTTTGTGCGCTGGCGGTAGCGCTGGGGGCCTGTGCCGGCGAGCCGCCAATTCCAGGGGTGACCTGGGCGGAGACGGATCGGCCGACGCCGCCGCAGTCGCTCCAGGATCTGGGCTCGGAAGCCTGGGACACCGCGTTTGCTGGTGCTGTGGCTGCCGATGCACGGCTCCCGGTGGTTCTGCCGGGCGAGGACTATCCCACCCTTGTCGAGGTACCTGACCTGGCCTTTCCTGACCTGCCGGAACTGGCACCGGTCTCTGATGGCCCGCTTCCGGGGTTGCCGATTGACGGGTTGGGACTCTATCCGGTCTTCACAAACGGCCTGACTCCCGACGAAGTGATGTTCGCCGGGGGATCGGACCTGGAAATCGAGCAGATCGGGCTCATCGATGCCCAGGGAACGATGGTGGTCTGGCCTACCTATCACTCCGCCTCGGTGTGCATCGGTCCGGATGGTTCTGCATTGGCGATTCTCGGGCAATCCGATTCGAAGGTCGATGTCCTGGATCCGAAGACGGGCAAGCTGTTGTGGCCCACATCCCAGGAGAGGGCAAGTTGCGTGACCGGAACGCGCTTCGCCGAAGTGGGGGGAAAACTTCTTGACCTGTCGACCCACGAGGAGGCCTTCGGACCCGGTCAGGGACCTTGGGAGGACTACTACGTGTGGATCGACAGCCACACGATCGACTCGATCAAGAGTGACGGGAAATCGGGGATCATCTACGACCTGGACACCGGCCAGCAGACGCCCCACGAGGGGGCCGTCTCCGACCGCGTTTTCGCCAAAGCCCCTCCGCGCGAGTACTCACGCTCGGCCACCCTTCCCGTCCAGATCAGCTCGGAAACCCCCTACACCTTCCGATACATGTCCTGGGATGGCACCTGGAGTTCGGAGCTCCAAGCAGGGCGGCCCACCTGGTACGACGAGGACGTGGTGATTACCGACCTCTTCAAGGACCCCGCCGACGAGTGGTCCACACAGCTGGTCGATCGCCAAGGCAAAGTCCTCACCCAATCCCCCGTCAGCGTCCTGACCCCCATCGGAAACAATCTCCTGTGGGTATGCACCACGGACATTGACGGCGAATGCGACAAGACCGGAATCATCCGCACCGATGGAACGTGGCTGGTGGAGCCGTCCGGCCACCTCACCGGAATCGACTACAGCATCGACGAGGTGACCACGGCGGTTGCCACCGCCTCCTCTGATGGGAAAGCAACCTTGATCAAGCTCCCCTCGGGGGCTCGGACCCCACTGCCGGACCTCCCCCAAGGAAGCCAATGGTGGACCGACTCCAACACCTCCTGCCTCTACTTTTTCGCCCAAACCGGCGAGGAGACCTCGTCGGGGTTCTTGGGGCGCGACGACCGAATTATCGCCCTGCCCAGTGGATACTCCCTGGTAGGACACATGTGGGCGCGAGAGGCACTGGACGGGATCATCGGACGAGGCCCCGGCATTCCCTGCGACATCACGCAGATCAACCGCGAGCCGGAACCCCCTCTGTTCTTCACCTCCGAAGGCCGACGCCTCCCCGACTCCCTCCAGTTCCGCCACACCCTAGTCCCAGGCCTCCACTGGGTCACCTGGGGCCGCTACTCCGGCTACCTCAACCCAGAAGGAGGCTGGCTCTACCGCCTCCCCACCCACCTCTTCCTAGAAGACTGACCCGTTCCCCCTCACCCCGGGATGGCTGGCGGTGTCGGGGGTGGGGCGGGGGCGGGAGAGGGGCGGCGGTCAGGGAGAGGGTGAGTGTGGGGGCAGGGGCAAGGGTGGAGGGATAGGCTGGGTATGCGCTTTCCCGAGGAGGTTCGCTGTGAAGCACCACCGTGTCGCTGCTGGGGCCCTGATTACGGTTGTTGGCCTGGCGTTGTCTGCGTGCACCGAGGGGGACTCACCCAACCCAACGCCTGGTGAGACCACGACGCAGGCGAAAGCGCCGCCATCGTCCGTCGAAGTGCCGGAGGGGGTAAGCGAGGCGCTGCCTGCGACGCTTGGGGAGTATCCGCGCGTGGACGGGTCGACGGCCGCGATTCCGCTGGGACGGGCGTTGCTGGAGAGGCTCGTGGGGGTCGAGGCGGCGCACCTAGAGGAGCTCGTCGTCTTCAACACGACGCCGGTCGCGTATCTCAACTTGGCGGATAACCTGGCTGACCTGGTGCTGGGGTATGAGCCGGCGGAGGAGACCAAGCGCGAGGTCGCGGCAAAGGGGGCCGAGTTCGACTACTTCCCCATCGGGTCGGACGGGCTGGTGTTCTTGGTGAACACGGCCAATCCCATCGAGTCGCTGACCCAGGAGCAGGTCCGAGGGATCTACACGGGGGATATCACGAACTGGAAGGACGTCGGCGGGGCGGACGCGCCGATCGCGGCGTTCCAGCGGCCGGAAGATTCGGGCTCCCAGTCGCTGATGAGAGCGCTGGTGATGGGGCCAACGCCGATGGCGACGCCGCCTATGGACCAGGTGAGCGCCGGGATGAGCGGCCTCATTGAGGCGCTGGCCTCCTTCGACAACGCGGAAAGTGCCCTCGGGTACTCGGTCTTCTTCTATGCCTCCGAGATGTACTCCCAGCCCAACGTCAAGATCATCGCGGTCGACGGGGTTACCCCCTCCGCGCAGACCATCGCCTCCGGTGCCTACCCCTACGTCAACGACTTCTACGCCGTGGTGCGCGCCTCCGAGCCCGCCGACTCGCCCGCGCGCGCCATCGCCTTGTGGCTGACCGGGCCTGAGGGGCAAGAGCTCGTGACAGGGCTTGGCTACGCTCCAGCGGGAGGATGAGCCATGAGATTCCACCACGGACGATGGCGGACCTTGGCTTGCGCTGTTGCGCTGGTTCTCGCTCTGGGCGGGTGTACTGAGGCTGAGCCCGAGGCCGGGTCGGAGGTAACGGAGCCGGGTCAGTCGTCGGCCGCGCAGATGCCCGCGCTCGCGGCGCGGGCGGAGTGGAATCCGACGCTCACCTGGGAAACAGCGCTCGCCGAGACACGTGCGAAGGGCAGTCCGCTTCCGATCCTCGAACCGGGCGAGCCCCTCCCGACCGACGTTGAGCTACCGGGACTCGCATTCCCTGATCTACCGGAGCTGGCCCCAGTGCTCACTGAGCCGCTTCCGCCCACGCCGATCGATGGCCTCGAAATCTACCCAGTCTTCACCGATGGTCCTCGACAAGACGAAGCGCGGTACACCTACGAGGAGTTCGACACCTTCATGCAGGTGGGGTTCATCAACGCGCAGGGTGAGATGGTGGCCTGGCCTTCCTACTATGACTACTGGATCTGTCTCGGCCCTGAAGGTCGCGCCCTGGCGGTCCTAGGCTCGGCGAGATCGCACGACGACCTTCTGGATCCAGCGACGGGCGAGGTCATGTGGACAACCTCGGAGTATTGGGTGAACTGCGTTCCGGGCACACGCTTTGCCGAGGTGGGAGGCGGAGTCCTCGACCTTGAGACGCTTGATTTCGTGGTTAATCCCGACACAGTCGAGGCTTCATTTGGCAGCGAGTTCGTCTGGATTGACAGTCACACCGTGGACATTCCCGACGACGGCCGCTTTTCCGGCGTCATCCTGGACCTCGACACAGGGGAGAGGATCCGTCACGAGGGCGTGGTGGTGGCGTGGGACAGGTCGCGGGAGTGGTACAACGGATGGAAGTCGAGACGGACTCCTCCCGTGGACTACTCGCGCTCCGCATCCCTTCCCGTCGAAGTCTCCTGGAAAATCATGAATCGCTACATGTCGTGGGACGGACAGTGGGTATCCGAGGCGTTCGCAGGCGACATCGGTTGGTACAACGAGAAGGTGATCGCGATCAGCGTCCGCGCAGCGAAGAGAACTCGCCATACGCAGCTCGTTGACCGTCAGGGGACCGTCCTGGCGGAGTCCAAGGAAGAGATAATGAGGCCGATCGGCAACGACCTTCTGTGGGTCTGCCTCAAGAAGAACAAGTCGAAGTGCAAGGAAGGCGGTGTCATCCGCACTGACGGATCATGGCTGATCGAGCCTGGCATCGCCAGGGGGCTGGAGTTCGCCGATTCCGGCTTCGATCCCGATGAGGATATCGACAACCATTTGACAGGAATCGTCGTCAAGCACCCCGGAGGCGAGTGGGATGCTGTCTCCCTTCCGTCGGGGTCGTCGACGCCGCTGCCTATCCCAGAGAAGGGACTCGCGTGGTCCCTGGACCGCCGCTCGGGGTGTCTCTCGCTGTACTCCCACAGGCGTTTTCGGGCCGACCAGGCCAGCTCAGGATTCCTCCGAGACGACGGAAGGATCGTTATGCTCCCCTATCCATACTGGGCGGCTGGCACGGTCGAAACGGAGCCTGCTCTCGGGGGAACCAATGGGTTTGTTGCTAACTGGGGCTGCGAGGTGGCGGACACTCGCAACGAAGGGGGCTTCACCTCCGATGGCCTCCGTCTCCCCGATGGCGTCAGTATCAAGCACAACTTCGGCCCCGGCCTGTACTGGGCGACCTGGGGACGCCACTCCGGCTACCTCAGCCTCGACGGCGGCTGGCTCTACCGCTACCCCGCCCACGCCCACCTCGAGGACTGATCCCGGTGGTCAGCAGCGGCTACGAGGGAAGCTGACTCCGCGCGGATCCACTGTGCTCGGGTCAGCGATGGCAGTGTTGCCCCCCCGAGTTAGGGGACTCGGGATAGCCAGGCTTGGGTGGTGAACTTGGTGGTTTCTAGGTGCTTGGCTGCGGAGATCTCCGAGTCGCGGGGGGCGGAGCGCACCAGCCCGTATTGGCGCTCGAAGGAGGCGATCAGGGCGGCGACCACCTCGCCTCGCGTCATTCCGGTTTGGGAACGCAGGGGGTCAATCCGCTTGGCCGCCGACGTGACCCCCTTGTCTGATAGCTTTTCCCTCCCGATGCGCAGGACTTCGCCCATCTTGGTCGCGTCGATGTCGTAGGCCATTGTGACGTGGTGTAATACCGTTCCGTCGTTCAGCCGACGTTGCGCTGCGCCCGCGATTTTGCCTCCCGGCGAGGCGATGTCGTTGAGCGGCACGTGCGCGGCCTGGATCCCCAACTCGCCCAGCGCGCGGATCACCCACGCGTCCAGGAAAGCGTAGGACTCCTCGAAGCTCATCGAATCGACCAGCGACCCCGGCACCACGAGCGAATACGTGATCGTGTTGCCCGGCTCGACAAACATCGCTCCCCCACCCGAGATGCGCCGGACTACCGCGATCCCGTGGCGGCGAGCGGCGTCATCGTCCACTTCATTACGAAGCGATTGGAACGACCCTAGGACGATTGCGGGACTCCCCCACTCCCAAAACCGCAGCGTAGGCCCACGATCGCCGCGCGAGGTCGCCTCCGCGTAGACCTGGTCGAGGGCCATGTGCATCGCCGGGGCGCGCGGCCCATCGACGATCAGCTCGACCGCGTGGTCCCCCCAGGAGGTGGACAGGCCCAGCGCCCGCCGCGCCGCGATCGCCACCGCCCGCGCGTCGAAGCCGATGAGCGCGTCGCCCGCCTCCAGTCCCGCCACGATCCGCGCGCTCAACTCCGCGGCATTTGCGCACGATGGCGCCCCTTCCAGCGCCCGTTCAATCCTCCCCGCCGCGTCGGCTGGCTCAAGGAAAAAGTCGCCCGAGAGCCGGACCTGGGCGAGCTTCCCCTCGGCCACCGCCAGGTCAAGGGCCACCAACTTGCCCCCAGGAACCTTGTACACCCCACGCATGCCCCCCATTCTCCCAGGCCCGGGGAGGTGGGGTGTCGACAACGCCCGGACCGCCGTCGGGGTGGCCGACCTGGGCTTGGGGGAACCACAGTTCTTGGAAATGCCAGGCAGGCTTCGAGTGGTTCTCCCCATCCACAACCACCGACCTCTCATCGCGCCGGAACCGGGGACTACCCGAGGGGTCAACGGGCCTGTTCGTGAGGATGACGGTCCGGGGAGTGATCATGATGCGGAGTGGAGTGAGGATGATGCCTCGAAACGTGAGGATGATGCGCATGAACGTGAGGATGATGGCGCACAACGTGAGGATGATGCGAGGGTCGGCCGGAAGGGCCTGGCGATTCTCCGCGCGGCTGTCGAGCGCCCTGCCCACCGTGACGACCTTCTGGCCGCCGCCGGTTTGGGCATGGCATGGGGCAACCATGCACGCCACATCGCTCCGCTAGTGGAGCAGGGCCTCCTTGCCATGACCATCCCCGACGCGCCCAGAAGCAAGAACCAGCGCTATCG
>WQYN01000137.1 GCA_009781225.1 Micrococcales bacterium
AGGCATCAACAGTCCCTGACCCCGATCCACCGTCCGCAAATTGTAAGCCATGAACAATATTATCCCAGCTCACACGCCACGACAACGCTAGCAACACGCCGAACAACCACGCGACAGCCACCTGCCCCTGCGTTTGTGCCCACTGCCCCCCTTGACAGCGTCCACCCCAAGGGCAGTGGGCACAAATGCAGGTCGTCGTCCGACGGCGCCCGACAGGCCTCAGCATTTGTGCTGGTCATGGAGGGTGGCCGGCTCGTCCTCGGGAGCTTCCACCTGCGTTTGTGCCCACTGCACCTGCGTTTGTGCCCACTGCCCCCCTTGACAGCGCCCTCCAAGTCGGGACGGATCAGGGCAATCGTCACAAATGCAGGTTCTCGTGCACCTGGCATATGACCTTCGGGACGGTCAGGCCTACGACCAGGGCAAATAGAGACCGAGGATCAGAGGCAGACTACGCAGACCTGCATCTATGACGATTGCGAAGGGAAGGAAGGGAAGGAAGGGGCAAGGAAGGGAAGGGTTCCGCCAGGAGGGCTAGGCCTCAGCGCGGGATGGTCTCTACCAGTCGCGGGGACCGGACGTATAGGAGAACGTGACGACCATGAGCAGGAAGAGCAAAATGAAGAAGGCGAGCATGCACGTGGCAACGATGCCGAGGATCCTTCCTGCTGCCGCCGAGCCTGTGTGGGCGTATGGCGCGTCGGGCCCGCTGGTCTCGCGTCGGACTCGACTCCCCATGACCCAGGCGACAATCCCGATCGGTTGGAAGACAGCCACCCCTAGGATCCCCAAGACAAGGACGACCGTGGCGCTCGGGTGTGGTGGGCGGGGCTGGAAGGAGGGGGCTGGCCCGGGGGGCTCCATCGGGACTCTCCGGTTCTGGTGGACAATGGCCGACGCTAGCATCCTCCCACAAGGTGCGGCCCGGCATCGTGCGCACCTGGCGAAGCGGAGGTGAGATCCCAACGCTGCTGGATCGAGGCAAGGCGAGCGAGGTCAATGAGCGGGGGGTGTGGCCGCAGTCTGAGCCGGTGAAGCCCGCGCAGACGACTCTGGGGGCCGACGACGCTTAGGTGCGGGATGGTCTCTACGAGATGGTGACGTGTGTCGAGGAAGCCACAACGAAAAAGAGGACCCCGAGGAGAGCCACGATGCCGATGATCAGCAGGCACGTTGCGATGATGCCGAGGATCCGTCCTGCCGACGCCGAGCTTGACGGGGCGTAGGGCGCGTTGGGCCCGCTGGTCTCGCGCCGGACGCGGTTCCCCATAACCCAGGCGGCGATCCCGAGCGGTTGGAAGAGGACCAGTCCGAGGATCCCCAGGACAAGGACTGTCGTGCCGTTCGGGTGTTGGGGGCGCGGCTGGTAGCCGTAGGGCTGCGCGTAATACTCCATCGGGACTCTCCAATCCTCGTGGACAATGGCCAACGCTAGCATCCTCCCACAGGTCGCGAGGAAAGCCCGGGAGCGGGGGCTGGGCGCTGATAGGCTGGTCGGCCGAAGCCCGCCCTCGTAGCTCAGGGGATAGAGCGCTCGCCTCCGGAGCGAGAAGTCGAAGGTTCGAATCCTTTCGAGGGCACAGAGGTTGATTTGCACCATCGCGGGCTCGGCGGTCACCGTACCGACCGGGCCCTTGGCGTACTCGGCGGCGCCGCCGCCCAGACCCGCGCCGAGTAGACACACCCCAACCCGCCAGACCGACACGCCCCAACCTGCCAGACCAACACGCCCCAACCTGCCAGACCAACACACCCCAACCTGCCAGACCGCCGCGCCCCAACCTGCCAGACCGCCACGCCCCAACCCGCCAGACCAACACACCCCAACCTGCTAAACCGACACGCCCCAACCTGCTAAACCGACATTGAGCGACCTGCTAAAGTGACATGACGCAGCCTGCTAAAGTGACATGAGACCACCTGCTAAAGTGACATTGGCTGCCGAAGCGACCTGGAAAGGAGGTGTACAGGTGGCACAACATGAGGAGTACATCCCTCGGCTGGTCGACCAGAGCCTCGACGCGCTGATGGGCGAACTCCCTGCGATCATGCTGACGGGGCCGCGCGGATGCGGGAAAACCACCACGGCCCTTCGCAGGGCCCAGTCTGTCATCAGGCTCGACCAGCCCGACCAGGCGGAGGCGTTTCGAGCAGGGCCCGATTCGGTGCTCAGGGCACACAAGCCGCCGGTGTTGATTGACGAGTGGCAACGCGCCCCTGAGTCAATGGGGGCGATCAAGCGCGCAGTGGACGCCCGAGGTGGAGCAGGGCGATTCCTCGTCACCGGCAGTGTCCGCGCGAGCGTGTCGGGAGCAGCGTGGCCCGCTACGGGACGGGTCGTCCTCGTCCCCATGTTCGGGCTGACCGAGGGCGAGCTCGAAGCTTCGCCGTCCTCCCCGCACGCCCTCGATCGCCTTTTCGGACCCGAAGACCCCTCGCCGGGGACCTTGGCCGACGCCCCTGACCTCGTGGACTACGTGGATCGAATCGTCCGAGGTGGCCTCCCGGATGCCATTCATTTGAGCGACTTCAGCCGAGCAGCCTGGTACGAGAGCTACGTCGAGCAGTTCGTCCATCGTGACATCCCTGAGGTCACGGAAGTCCGCCCAGCCCCCGCGCTGGCTGACCTCCTCAAGGCCATCGCCTACAACACGGCCGGAACCCCTGCCATGGCATCCTTGGCTCGGGCCTCAAGCCTCAACCACCGCACAGTGAAGTCCTATCTTGACCTCATGGAGGACCTTCGGATCGTCGAGAGCCTCCCTGCCTGGGGTACCAACCGCTTTTCCCGCATGGCCAAGACCCCCAAGCTCCACATCGTGGACCCCGGCATGGCAGCCCACTTGGTCGGCGACAACCGCGCCGGTCTGCTGGCCAGCGCCTCGCACCTGGGCCGCCTCATCGACACCTTCACCATGGCCCAAATCAGACCGCTCCTGCGACTCCGCTCACCCAAGATCACCGCCTACCACCTGCGCGATGCCAACGGCGACCGCGAGATCGACCTCGTCCTCCAATCCGCTTCTGGTGACGTCGTTGCACTCGAGATCAAGGCCACCGCCACAGTCCCCCCGCGCTCCGCCCGGCACCTGGCTTGGCTTCGCGACTCCCTCGGTTCGGCGTTCATTCGAGGCATGGTCCTCCACACCGGCACGATGACCTTCCCCATGGGCGACAAGCTTTGGGCCATGCCCATCGCCCGCCTGTGGAGAGACTAGGGAGCGGCGCCTTCGCGGGTGGTCTGGGGGGTGATCGCGGCGCGCTGCCCCCTACCTCCCCAGATAGCATGACTCGGTGACTCCCGAAGATCTTGCTGAGGTGCTGCGGGCGCTCTTGAGGCGCGCCATCGCTGACGGCGCCCTCGCGCTGGCTGAACACGACATTCCCGCGACGATCAGCCTGGCTCGTGCTCCCCGCGCTCCTGGCCGTGAGCAGGGGGATTGGGCCTCCAACCTTGCCCTCCAGCTGGCGAAGAAGGCGCAGACCAACCCCCGCGCGCTCGCCCAACTCCTCGCTGACGGCCTGACTGCCACCCCGGGAGTCGCTACGGTCGAGGTCGCTGGTCCCGGGTTCATAAACATCACCCTCGACACCGCGTCCGCTGGCGAGCTTGCCCGCGCCATTGTCGAAGCCGGCCCGACCTATGGGCACGATGACGGGCTGACCGGCACGCACATCAACGTCGAGTTTGTCTCGGCGAACCCGACAGGCCCCCTCCACCTCGGTGGCGCGCGCTGGGCGGCCGTCGGTGATGCGCTGGCCCGGATTCTTCAGGCTCGGGGCGCTGCCATCACCCGCGAGTACTACTTCAACGACCACGGCGCCCAGATCGACCGCTTTGCTGCGAGCCTCGATGCCCGCGCGCGCGGCCAAGCCCCCCCGAAAGACGGCTACGGCGGGCAGTACATCGCCGACATCGCCCAGACCGTCATCAGCCAAGCAGCCGCAGAGGGCCGAGACCTGGTCAAAGAGCCCCAAGACCAGGCGCAGGAGTACTTCCGCTCCCACGGCGTTGCCCTCATGTTTGACGAGATCAAGGCCGACCTCCACGCCTTCGGAGTCGACTTCGACGTCTACTTCCATGAGGACTCCCTCCACGAGTCCGGCGCCGTCGCCCAGGCGGTGGAGCAGTTGAAAGACCATGGTCACCTCTACGAGAAGGACGGCGCCTGGTGGCTGCGCTCCACCGACCACGGCGACGACAAGGACCGCGTGGTCATCAAGTCCGATGGCGCCCCCGCCTACATCGCCGGCGACATCGCCTACCTCAGGGACAAGCGTGAAAGAGGCGCTGACCTCGCCATTTATCTCCTCGGCGCCGATCACCATGGCTACACCGCGCGCCTCAAAGCCGCCGCCGCAGCCCTCGGCGACAATCCGGACGTGGTCGAAGTGCTCATCGGCCAGCTCGTCTCCCTGGTGAAAGACCGCAAGCCCGTCAAGGTCTCCAAGCGTGCCGGGAACATCGTCACGATGCAGGACCTCGTCGAGGCGGTCGGGAAGGACGCCGCGCGCTACGCCCTGGTGAGGGCGTCCATCAACTCGCCGCTCGCCATCGACCTTGATCTCCTTGCCTCGAGAACCAACGACAACCCGGTCTTCTACGTCCAATACGCCCACGCTCGCACCCAGCAGATCGCCAAGAACGCGGCCGGAGCTGGGGTGCGCCGCGAGGACGCCTTCGACCCGGCTCTCCTCGACCACGCGACCGAGACGGCGCTCATCGCCCAGCTCGCCTCCATGCCGCGCGTGGTCGCCCAGGCCGCGACCCTGCGCGAACCTCACCGCGTGGCCCGCTACCTCGAGGACGTCGCCGCCGCCTACCACACGTGGTACGACAACCGCCGCGTCGCCCCCTTCGGCGATGAGGCCGTCACCGACGCCCACCGCACGCGCCTATGGCTCAACGACGCGACCGCCCAAGTCCTGCGCAACGGGCTCGGCCTGCTGGGCGTCGCCGCCCCCGAGAGGATGTGACATGATCCGCACCCATGAAGCCGGCGCCCTCCACGGCGCAGGCGACGGTCCCGCCTGGCTCCTGGTCCCAGAGGATGTCAACGCTCTCCTCCCCGCGCTGTGGCCCGCTTCCACCCACAAGACGGACGATGGCGAACTTCACATCGCTGGGCTGGGGGTCACCTCCATCGCGGCGCAGGTCGGCACCCCCTCGCTTGTCGTAGATGAGGCGGACCTGCGCTCGCGGGCCCGCGCCTTCCGCGAGGCGTTCACCACGGCTTTCGCCCCGCTGGGTGGCGCCGAGGTCTCCTATGCGATCAAGGCTCTCCCCACCCGGGCGGTGGTTCGCTGGGTGGGCGACGAGGGATTGGGCCTCGACGTCTGTACGGGAGGAGAGCTGGGGTTGGCGTTGTCCGCGGGGGCTGATCCCGCCCGCATCACCTTCCATGGCAACAACAAGTCGGCCGAGGAGATTGCCCGGGCTCTGAAGGCGGGCGTGGGCAAGGTGGCCGTGGACTCGCTCTCCGAGATCCCGCTCTGGGAGGCCGCCGCTGCGGCGGTCAACACCGTGGTCAACGTCCTGGTCCGGGTGCGCGTCGGCGTCGAAGCCCACACCCACGAGTACATCGCCACCGCCCACGAGGACCAAAAGTTCGGGATTTCCCTCCATGACGGATCGGCGGCCGAGGCAGCGCGCCGCATTGCCGCTTCCCCCCACCTGGTCCTCTCGGGCTTCCACTCGCACATTGGCTCCCAGGTCTTCGACGCGGCGGGGTTCGCCGAGGCGATCCGTCGCCTTGTCGGCCTCCACGCCGAGGTCACCCGGGAGCTTGGCCAGGCCCCCCCGATCCTGGGCTTGGGGGGCGGATTCGGTGTCGCCTACACGACCGGCCATGATCCTCTGCCACCCGACCAGCTCGCCTCCCAGATGGCTCGCTGCCTCGCCGGGGCTTGCGCGGATCACGAGATCGCACCCCCCAGGGTCTGCCTCGAACCGGGCCGGGCCATCGCCGGGCCCGCCGGTCTGACCCTCTACACGGTGGGCACGGTCAAGAAGGTGGCCCTCCCCGGTGGCTTTGATCGCCTCTACGTCGCGGTCGATGGCGGCATGAGCGACAACATTCGCACGGCCCTGTACTCCTCGGACTACTCCGCGACCCTCGCCTCGCGCCGCTCAACCGCGCCTCCGGTCCTGGCCCGCGTCGTGGGAAAGCACTGCGAATCCGGCGACATCATCGTCAAGGACGAATACCTTCCTGCTGACATCGCGGCCGGCGACCTTCTCGCCGTCCCAGTCACGGGGGCCTACTGCCATTCCCTGGCCTCCAACTACAACCTGGTTCCCCGCCCGCCCGTGGTGGCGGTCAACGACAAGGCTTTGACCGTCATCGTGCGCCGA
>WQYN01000138.1 GCA_009781225.1 Micrococcales bacterium
CGCCCCCGAGCCGCCTCCGCCGCCTGAGCCGCCGACGCCCCCCGCGCCTGAGCCGACCCCGCCCCCCGCCCCCGAGCCCACCCCGCCTCCCGCGCCCGAGCCGACCCCGCCTCCCGCTCCTCCCACTCCCGCTCCTGTGGACGATGGCGGACCTCCCCTTCCCGCTCCCGCCGCACCCGAAGCGCCCGTTGAGCAGGCAGCCGAGGCTGACGCCGAGCCCATCGACAGCGATGACGAGGACGCCCAGCGCGGCGGACCGCGTCCTGGTGGTCCTCGTCCAGGGAACAACCCCTTTGCCCCATCTCAGGGAATGCCCCGCCCGGGTCCGCGTCCTGGTGGTCCTCGTCCAGGGAACAACCCCTTTGCCCCTTCGCAGGGAATGCCTCGCCCGGGAGCCCGTGGCGCAGATGGGGGAGACCGTCCTGGTGGGCCGCGTCCTGGCGGCCCCCGCCCCTCTCCTTCCCTCATGGCGGGACGTCCCGGCGGTCAGCGTGCCGGAGCCGGCGCTGGTTCTGGCACCGGAACCCGCTCAGGCGGCCCCGGCCGATCCGGAGGCGCTGGTCGTTCCGGCGCTCCTCCCCGCACCTCAGCTCCCGGCGCAGGTGGCGCCACTCCGCCCGTCGGCGGGTTCCGTGGCCGGGGTTCCGGTCGAGGTCAGACCGCGGGGGCCTTTGGCCGTGGCGGTGGACGTCCTGCGAAGGGCCGGAAGTCCAAGCGGGCCAAGCGCCAAGAGTTCGAGCAGATGGATGCCCCGGCGCTCGGCGGCGTCCGGGTCCCACGCGGCGACGGTGCCACCCCGGTGCGCCTGCGCCGCGGCTCCTCCCTCACCGACTTCGCCGACAAGATCCACGCGAACCCGGCATCGCTCGTCACCGTCCTGTTCAACCTCGGCGAGATGGCGACCGCCACCCAGTCCCTCGACGAGGAGACAATGCAGGCCCTGGGCGCCGAGCTCGGCTTCCTAGTCGAGATCGTCTCCCCCGAGGATGAGGACCGCGAGATCCTCGAGTCCTTCGACATTGACCTCGCCGCTGAGGAGGAGGGCTGGGGCGACGAGGACCTCCTTCCCCGTCCGCCGGTCGTCACCGTCATGGGTCACGTCGATCACGGCAAGACCAAGCTCCTTGATGCGATCCGCCAGACCAACGTGGTCGAGACCGAGCATGGCGGCATCACCCAGCACATCGGCGCCTACCAGGTCTCCACCGAGTATGAGGGCGAGCACCGCCCCATCACCTTCATCGACACCCCTGGTCACGAGGCCTTCACCGCGATGCGCGCCCGTGGCGCCCAAGTCACCGACATCGCGATTCTCGTAGTCGCTGCGGACGATGGCGTCATGCCCCAAACGGTCGAGGCCCTCAATCACGCTCAGGCCGCCGGAGTGCCAATTGTCGTCGCCGTCAACAAGATTGACGTCGACGGCGCCGATCCTCGGCGCATCCGTACCCAGCTCACCGAGTACAACCTCCTGGCCGAGGAGCTGGGCGGTCAGGTCCAGTTCATTGACGTCTCCGCTAAGCAGCGGATCGGCATCGACACCCTGCTGGACGCCGTGCTCTTGACCGCTGATGCTGAACTGGACCTGCGAGCCAACCCCCATGCCAGCGCCCGAGGTGTCGCCATCGAGGCGAACCTCGACAAGGGCCGTGGCGCTGTCGTCACCTGCCTGGTCCAGGCCGGAACCCTACGCGTGGGCGATGCCCTGGTCGCAGGGGCTTCCTACGGTCGCGTCCGTGCAATGTTCGACGAACACGGGGACACGGTAACCGAGGCCAGTCCCTCACGGCCGGTCCAGGTGATCGGTCTGACCTCCGTGCCTCGAGCCGGCGACGCCTTCCTCGTGGCCCGCGACGACCGCACTGCCCGCCAGATTGCCGAGAAGCGTGCCGCCGCCGAGCGTGCCGCCACCCTCGCCAAGCGCCGCAAGCGCATCAGCCTCGAAGACCTCCAAAAGGCCTTCGAGATGGGCAAGGTCGAGACCCTAAACCTCGTGATCAAGGGCGATGTCTCCGGTTCGGTCGAAGCCCTCGAAGATGCCCTGCTCCAGGTCGACGTCGGCGAGGAGGTGGCCCTGCGCGTCATCCACCGCGGCGTCGGCGCCATCACCCAAAACGACGTCAACCTCGCCGGAGTGGACAACGCGATCATCATCGGCTTCAACGTTCGCTTCGCCGAGCGGATCGAGGAGCTGGCCGACCGCGAAGGCGTCGACGTCCGCTTCTACTCGGTGATCTACCAGGCGATCGACGAGGTCACCGCCGCCCTGAAGGGCATGCTCAAGCCCGAGTTTGAAGAGGTCACCCTCGGCACCGCCGAGATCCGCGAAATCTTCCGCTCCTCCAAGGTCGGCGTCATCGCCGGCTCGATTGTCCGCAGCGGAGAGATCCGCCGCAACAGCCGCGCCCGCGTGGTCCGCGACGGAATCGTCCTCGGCCAAGGCCTCCACATCACCTCGCTGCGCCGCTTCAAGGATGATGTCACCGACGTCCGCGAAGGCTTCGAATGCGGCATTGGCCTGGGCAATTACTCCGACCTCCAGGTCGAAGACACGATCGAGACCTACGAGGAGCGCGAGAAGGCGAGGGACTGATGCCTGATACGACCCCCGCCCGGCAACGCCCCCGCCGCCTCGCCGACCGCATCCGCGAGATCGTCGCCGAGATGATCAACTCCGGCCGCGTCAAAGACCACCGCCTCGGCTTCATCACGATCACCGAGGTGCGCGTCAGCGGTGACCTCCAGCACGCGACCGTCTTCTACACCGTCCTCGGCGACGCCCACCAGCGCGAGCTCACCGCCCAGGCCCTCGCCTCCGCCCGAGGCGTTCTCCGAAGTGAAGTGGGCCGCCAGACCGGCGTCCGCCTCACCCCCACCCTCGCCTTCCAGCTCGACGAACTCCCCGAAGGCGCCTCCCACATCGAGGACGTCCTGCGCGAAGCCCGAGCCCGCGACGCCCGCCTCGCCGAGCAAGCCGCCACCGCCCACTACGCCGGCGACCCCGACCCCTACCGCCATCCCCCCGAGGATCCCGCGCCTTCCCTTCCACCCACGGACGATGGCGCCCCTCTCCCTCCCGCCCCTCTCGCGCCTTCCCTTCCACCCACGGACGATGGCGGCCCTCTCCCTCCGCTTCCCCCTCCCGGCCCTCTCCCCCCCAGCCCCGATGCCTGAGGTGACTGATCCCACGTCCCCAGGGGACGGCATCGTCCTGGTCGACAAGCAGGGGGGATGGACCAGTCACGACGTCGTCGCGCGACTGCGGCGGCTGGCGGGGACGCGGCGCGTGGGGCACGCAGGGACCCTCGATCCGAGTGCGACCGGGCTGCTGGTTGCCGGGGTCGGACGAGGAACCCGCCTCCTGACCTACCTGACCGGCTGCGACAAGGCGTACACCGCAACGATTCGCCTAGGCGCGGCAACCCTCACGGACGACGCCGAAGGCGAGATCACCTCCCAAGCCCCGCCCGGCGCCATGGAGGCCCTAACCGACGAGGCGATCACCTCCGAGGTCGCCACGTTCGTCGGAGTGATCCACCAGGTACCCAGCGCCGTCAGCGCTATCAAGGTAAACGGCCAACGCTCCTACGCCCGAGTCCGCGCAGGCGAAGAGGTCAAACTCTCCCCCCGCCCAGTAGAGGTCAAGCGCTACACAGTGAAAGCGATCCGCCGAGCCCCCAGCGAAGGTGAGGTTCGCGAGGTGGCTGGTGGAGTTGGGTGTGGGGAGGGTGTGGCTGGGACCAGGCCCGGGGGAAACCCGGTGGATGTCGACGTAGAGGTTGAGGTTTCCTCAGGGACCTTCATTCGAGCCTTGGCGCGCGACCTAGGTGCCCAGCTGGGCGTAGGCGGCCACGTCATAGCGCTGCGCCGGACCCGAGTCGGACCCTTTCCAGTCGAAGAGAGTCTGACCCTCGACGCCCTCGCCACCACCTGGCGAATCCTCACTCTGGGCGAGGCCGCATCTCGCTTTCTGCCCAGCGTCACCGTCACCCCAGCTCAGGCGCTGAGGCTGGCTCGCGGACAGGCGGTGCCCCTAGAAGGTCAAGCCTTGACCGCAGCGCTATCAGGTGACGGCACCCTCATCGCCATAACAGCGATCCGCGACAACACCGCGTACCCCACCGCTGTCTTCCTAACCCCCCAACCCGGCGCCCCACCCCCATCGCCGAGTGCGAGGAATCCGACAATTCACAGCCCATGACAGCGCTCCAAATTGTCGGATTCCTCGCACTCGGCGAGGTGAAGGTGGGGAGGGGTTACCTCAGGGCTTGGGCAGCTGCGGCTACTGCTTCGGCATCGGTGATGTCGTAGAGCGCTTCCACTCCGCCGCCGGGGCCTGCGGGGCCTGCCTGGGAGGACTGGCCTCGGGCGGACAGGTGCACGGCGTCCACTCCGGTCGCCGCGATCGCGGGGATGTCCTCGATCTTGATCCCGCCGCCGGCCTGGATCTGGATCCGTCCGGCTGCCCGCACCACGAGCGCAGCCAGCGCATCCAGTCCCTCCGAGCAGCGCGGAGCCTGGCCCGAGGTCAGCACCCGGGTAACGCCGAGGTCCACCAGTTGCTCCAGCGCGTCGAAGGGGGAGTCCACGATGTCGAAGGCCCGGTGGTAGGTGACTTCGTGATCGCCGGCCGCTGCGACGAGCGCGCGAACGGCAGCAGTGTCGATCGTCTGGTCCGAGTTGAGCGCCCCAATGACGACCCCGGAAGCGCCCAGCTGCACGGCGCGAGCCACGTCCTCCACTTGGACGGCAAGCTCTCCGGGCGTGAACACGAACCCGCCCGCGCGGGGGCGGATCAGGGTGTGGACCTCAATGCCCACCTTCGAGGTCAGCGCGATGCAGCCCGCCGACGCGGTCAACCCTCCCGTCCCGAGGGCCGCGCACAGCTCGACCCGATCCGCGTTGACGGCGTGCGCAATCGCTGCTCCCGCCGGATCCTGAACGACAATCTCCAGTGCAGTCATCTCCGAAGCTCCTTGTGTCTAGATATGAAGAGGGCGGCACTGGTCATCCTAGAGCAGCCCCACCCCACCCACCCCACCCCACCCCACCCACCCCCCTCGCGCCGAGCAAGTGGAATCCCGACAACTAAGCGGCCTGACAGCGGTCTTAATTGTTGGGTTTTCACATGCTCGCGGAGGGGAGCCGTGGAGGCCCCACCCCACCCAGCCCCTATCGTGGTCCCATGGATCCCGGTCGCTCGCCCGTCATTGACCTGCACGCGCACTCGACGGCCTCCGACGGCACCGCGACGCCCACCGAGCTCGTCACCCAAGCAGCCCGCGCCGCCATCGGCACCATCGCGATCACCGACCACGACACCTCCTCCAGCTGGCCGGAGGCCGCCGACGCCGCGACCCGTCTGGGCATCGGCCTGGTTCGAGGGACCGAGTTCTCCACCCGATTCCGCGGACTTGGCCTGCACCTGCTCGCCTATCTCTACGATCCTGGGGATCCCGCCATCGTGCGCATGCAGGGTGAATTGCGGGAGGCGCGTTGGGAGAGGGCGCGGGAGATGGTGCGCCGCCTCGCCGCCGATTTCCCCCTGACCTGGGACGATGTCGCCGCTCAGGCCGCGGACGACGCGACGATCGGGCGGCCTCACCTCGCGGATGCGCTCGTCGTCGCGGGGGTGATCGACAGCCGCGCGGAGGGGTTCGCGAGCATTCTGCACTCGTCCTCGCCCTACGTTGTCAAGCACAAGAAGCCCGACACGGTCGCGGTGATCCAGGCCGTGCGCGCCGCCGGCGGAGTCCCGATTCTCGCTCACCCCGCTGCGAGAAAACGTGGCCCCATCACGGACGATGGCGGCATCCGCGCCCTGGCAGCGCAAGGCCTAGCCGGGCTGGAGGTTGCTCATCGCGATCACACCCCGGCGGACCGCGCCCGCCTCAACGTGCTGGCGATCGGCCTCGGCCTGATCCGGACCGGCGGCTCGGACTGGCACGGCGCCGGCAAGCCCAACCGCCTTTCCGAGGAACGCACCACCCCCGCCGCCCTAGAAGCCATAGCCGCCCAAGCCACCGGAGTCCCGATCCTCGAGCGCAGGTAAGCCACCGGCGACAGGAAGAACCACAGCGTGAAGAACCACAGCGTGAAGAACCACAGGGGCAATCGTCGTTTGCGTTGAGGCAAACGTCGTTTGCGTTGAGGTTGTCGAAAGGGTCGGGGCTGTGACCTGGGCTTATGCTGGAGGGTCTGTGGTGGGTTTGCGCTCGCGCCAACGGAAACGACTCTAATGGGGGTGGCTGGTCTGTGGCTGGCTGGCAGGATGGCGTTGGCCCTGGTCTTCGTGGGTGTGACTCACTAAACGACTGGCCGTCTTCGGGTGTGCCTTGCAAAGGACATGTCCGC
>WQYN01000139.1 GCA_009781225.1 Micrococcales bacterium
CCCACCCCACCCCCCGCCCCTGCCCTGGTTGCTCTCGTCCCCCCTGCTCTGGTCCGCCTGGTCCGTCGAACGGGGTGCACCCTCAACCCAAGGAAAGGGATCAATACCATGAGGAAACTCTTTACGAGTCGCCGGTCCAAGGGTGTGCTCGCTGCGGTCAGCGCCGGAGCACTTCTGCTGACCGGCTCGACCTTCGCGCTGTGGTCTTCCCAGTCCAACGTGCAAGGCGGAACCATCATCTCGGGCAACCTGGACCTCTCGGTCGAAGCACTGGAAGCCTGGGACATCTCGGGGCCCGGCCCTGTCGACAACGACTCCTTCCGTGGCGACCAGACCGAAGACCTCGACACTCTCTACGCTGGCTGCGGCTACGCGGGAGGGGAGAAGGGGCATGCGCTCCCGCTGGGAGATTGGAACGCGGTACCCCAGGATGCCTGGGTGTTCGTCGTGCCCCTCAAGATCGCCCTCCAGGGCGACAACATGATCGCCAAGCTCTCGGTCACCCTGCCAGACATGCTCTACGACCCGGACATCCTGGCCGGTGATCCCGAGCTTCTCATCACCACCGCAGTCGGCGACGCGGAATACACCATGACCAATGACGTCGCCGAGGCCTACTTCCAGTCCACGGCACAGCCAGCAGGCCAGTGGCCTGATGATGACCTGTATCCTCCCGGGGCCACCAACCCAATCCCGGTGATCTCCACGGTTGCCATCGATTCGACCACTCTCTCGAACGTCTGCGTCGTCATCAAGGGTCAGTTCGCTGACCAGTTCAACCGCGACAACACCGAGACTGAGATCTTCAGCGTCGGTGCCGTCCAGGACCTCATTGACATCAACCTCGAGCAAGTCCGCGACGTCGGCCACTTCGCTCCCTAGCAGACCCACCACCCGCTGGTGGCGGCCGCCCACGCGCTAGGCAGGCTGCCACCAGCAACGACCCCGCCAGCAAGAGGGGTGTCCACGATTCGCCCCTCGGCTGGTGACATGGCACAAGGCCTGGCCTTGAAGCCTACGATTGTGACTCTTGTTCCCGCCCCCAGGGATCGCCCCCCCTGCCTCACGGTCCTATGGGAGGCGATTCCCGGTGCGCATTCAACGAAACCGGCGGCAACCACTTCATCGCCGTCCGCCGGAACACTCGCTGATGATCATGGGCAAAGCGGTGAGCCGGAGGGGCGCCGCTGTGGGCCTGGCCGTAGCAGCGACAGCAGGGCTCGTCATCGTCGCTGGCGCAGCGACGACCGCCTTGTGGAGGACGGAAGTGCAGGTCGGCGGCTTCCGCATTGACAGCGGCGACATTCAGCTCCAACTGTGCCCCCGAGACGAGTTCACCCCCCGCTGGAACGAGGAAAAAGCCGCCAGCCCCGCCTCCGGACACGAATTCGAGTTCCTCAAGCAATACAAAGGCATGCCCGGCGATGAACTCACCATGACCTATTGCGTCGAGGCGGAGCTCAAGGGCGACGACCTCGCCGCCTCCTTCGAGGTCAACTGGGATCTCGCCGACTTCTCCGACGACCTCGCCACATACCAGTTAGAACTAGACACCCTCCGCATCAACCCCGCCGCCAGCACCTGGACAATGACACAGATCTCACCTCTAGGCGCCGGCTGGCAATCCACACCGACGATGGCGGGAGCCCAGATCGGTGAGTCCGCGGCCGTCGCGATCACCTCGGCCATAGACAGAACCAACGGATGGGACCCCGGCGACTCCGAAGAGCGATGGGTTCGGTGGGAGATCAAGGTCTCCCTTGTCTACCAACACCTCGCCGCCAACGTCCCTGACCTCAAGGCCAACGCAAAAGGCAGAGCCCTACCGGAAGTCGCCTCCTCCTTCGACGAGGCCATTGTCCGCCCGAGCGAAAAGGTGATCGTCCCCGCCTTCACGGTCGCAGCGAACCAGGTCAGGGCCGGAACAGGATCGGGGTTCGAGTGATGGCCGCCGACCGCCACCCCGTGGCTACCCCAACCCGCACCCCAACCCGCCACGACCATCCCTGCACCCCGGTCAAGCCCACGCCCCTGATTCGCCGGAAAGGAGTCAAGCGATGAGCGAGCACCCCACGGTGCGTCACACCAAGGCCCTAATCGCCGCGATCAGCGGTGTGGCGATCCTGACAGCAGGCTCAACGTTTGCGCTGTGGCACAAGGGTCAAAACGTCGCCGGCTGGTCGATTGTCTCGGGGGACGTCAACCTCGAGAGCGTCGGCGACGGGTTCGAAGTCTGGGATGTCTCCACTCCCGGCCCCAACGGCAACCGGCTTGACCAGGTCATTGACCTCGAAGAGGCCTACGCCGAATGCGGCTACCAAGGCGACGACTGGACCGCCCACTGGGGGCACGAGATCCTCGGCGCCTCCGGCCACTGGAGCGCGGTCCCCGTCGACTCCTTCCTTGCTGTGGTCCCCCTGCGAGTCACCATGCAGGGTGACAACCTCATCACCAGGCTCTCCATGACCGCCGACCTCCCCGCCTGGGCAGAAGGCGAGGAACTCGACCTAGCTGTCATGGCGTTTGCGGACGGCTTCCAATCGCGAGTGATCTCCCTGAACCAAACGCTCCTCCCGTCATCGTCCACAGTCGTGACGGACCTTGCTTTCCTGAAAGCCGCCGCTCAACCGGGAGGGCCCTGGGACCCCGACCAGCTGGACGATCAAGGCCTAGTCATCCCCGTGCTCGCCCTCCCCGACCCCGTCCCCAACGGCTATTTCAACCTGTGCGTCGCGATCAAAGGCACGTTCCAGGAGCAGAAGGGCCGAGACCACGCGAACGAGATTCTCCTCGACTGGACGCAAGGCGTCGACTTTGTCCTGGAGCAGGTCCGCGACGTCGGGCACTTCTCGTAACACCCGTCATTGCCGTCCAGCGACCGCTGACACGGAACCATCGAGATGAAAGGTGTCGACCGATGAGGCAGACAGGCCGTACTCAGGCTCCCGCGTGGGCCCTGCTGGCATTCGCCCTGGTCGCCGCCACCGTTGCTGCGGGCGGCGCCGCCGCGCTGGCGGATGCGGGCACACCGACCGACTATCCGGGCGCCTTGGAGACCTCGTGGGATGGGCCCACCGTCACTCTCGCGTGGAATGGCACCCCCTACGAGACCTTCTCCGACACCGTAATCGGCGAGCCCGTCTCCATCCCCGGCGACGAGTCGTGGCGCACCCTCAACGTGAAAAACACCGCCGATTGCGCGGGCTTCGTCACGGTCGAGGCCTTCAACGTCCTAGCCCACATGCCCGAGACCACCGTCAACGACACCCTCCCGCGAATCATCGAGCTCACCTGGTCCATAGAAGGCACCACCGGTGCCCGCACCTTCGCCGACATTATGGACGATGGCGGAACTCTAGTTTTGGGTGAATTCGCACTTCCGCTGGGGGTTACGAAGCCAGTGACAGTCGGGTACCGGTTCCCCATTGACTCCACTGAGGGGCGAAACTTCGGGTTCCCATCGACCGGCCTGACCTTCGATGTACGGATCTCGATTCAAGGGGATTCGTCGTTGTGCAACCTCAATCCGAACACGAGCACCTCCGGGCCACCGCCTTCCCCGACGCAGAGCCCTGAGCAAACCAAGGGCTCGCAGGCCCCCTTGAAGACTGGGGACCCGACCGGAAGCCAGGATCCGCGCGCGCACGAGACAAGCCCGTCTGCTACGCAAGGTTGGCGTCCGGGAGGCGGCGCACTCGCCTCGACGGGTGCCGCCATCGTCGGTGTTTGCGGAGTGGCCCTGGCCATGCTGCTGCTTGGCGTGCTCCTGCGACGCCGGCGAGAAACTGACTGACCCGACCCACCCACGAGATCCCTCGCAAGAAAGGAGGATCCGATGCGCATCCAACTTCCCAGCTTCGCACTGGTTCCCGCCGTCGCCACCTTGGTGTGGATACCGGTGCTTGCCGTGACCACGCTCGCTGGTTCGAGCCCCGGGAGCGCGCCGAGCCCACCTCCGGGAGCTATCACGCTGGCTGATGCCCTCGCCGATCCGTTTGAGCTGGGGTTTGAGGCGCCCGGGTTGCGTCCGGCGATTGGGTTCTCTCCTCTCATGGGGGAGCCGGTGACCTGCGCACTTCCTCCCGGTTGGCCTGCTCCGGCGCCGCCGGCCGGCTGGAGCGACACGGTCGTGGTGACCAAGGAAGGGTGGGTTGACGTCGAGTGGACCTCGCCCGCCTGTCTGGCCGTGGCGGAGAACATCCCCTTGGCGAGCCCACCGATTCCCAGCCCCGCGCCGAGTCCGTCTTTGGCCGGGAACGGGGGTGCCCTGCCCCAGGAACTGCTGAAGTGCCTGAACACCGGGCGTCCTGTGACCCCCGGCTCCGCTGAGGCGGTGGGCGAGAACATCACCTTTGTCTACTGGGCGCGTGACCGCGCGCAGCGTCCCCCCAACGAGTTCCCCATCACCGTCGAGATGCGCGACTCCCACCTGGGGCTCGTCTGCGAGGGCATGGGGTATGTGGTCCCGAACGATGCCTTTGCCCGTGGTTTCTACTGCGTGGCGATCAACCAAGGACCGGTGTTTCCATCATGAGTGCGCGGCGATTTTCTCTGGGACTAGGGGCCGCCGCCTTGGCGGGCTCCCTCGCATTGGCTCTGCCCGCCGCTGCCTTTTGGCGCGTTGTCCTCAACGTGGGCCCGAAGGTCGAGGTGGGACAAGGCGTGGCAGGGTTCCACGTCAAGGATGATCCCGACCGTGGGATCACCCTGACCAAGCCCAAGACTGGGAACGAGGTTGACGTCGTCTCCCTCCGGCTCGACTCAGCCTTGATCGCAGCCGAACTGGCCGACCAAGGGGTCGTGACGATTCCCTTCACGACCACATCCCTTGCCGACGGCAACGTGGGGCTCCGGCTTCTGTTTGACCTGGGGACTCCTAAATCCGGCATGGCGATGGAAGGGTCGAAGGTCCTTTTGTGGCGCGTGCCTGTCGATGGGGAGTGCAAGGTTGGAGGCTGGGGGGCGAAGGGGTCGCCGCTTGTGTTGGAGTGGTCTAGCCAGTCCTCTGCTGTGGTTGAGGTTCTGCCTGAGAAGACGACCCGGGACGTGGTTACTAACTGGTGTTTGGAGCTGGACCTTGACCCCTTGTGGGAGCCTCCGGGGTCGATGCAGAACCTCTACTGGAACGACGTGGTCGTGACCTTTGACGGCGGCGCGGAACAGCAGCTGCAGCGCAACCGCTGGGGGGCTTTGAGTAGGTCCAACAACAGCGGGAAGCCCTGGTGTCTTTCCGTTACCCAGATCATCCGAGAGAAGGATGTCGTACTGACCATCACGCCGGAGCTCTTCCGGTGACCCGCGACGCCTCTTCTCCCTCGGCGGGTCGTGGTGGGACGGGAGGTTCCCCTCGTCATCGTCCACAGGGTGTTTCGGCGAGGCTGCGTTCGCTCCTGGCCGCTGCGTTCGCCGCGACTGTTGTGTGCGGTGCTGGCGCGGGTGCGTGGGCGTCCGACCTGGGAACCGCTTGGGATGGTCCCATCCTGAGCCTCACCTGGAATGGCGAGACGACCAGCACTTACGCTGACACGTTCGTGGGTGGCCCGGTCTCGATCCCGGGGGACGAATCCTGGCGCACCCTCCACGTCGTGAACTCCTCAGACTGCGCCGGACTGGTGACGGTCGAGGCCTACGACGTGCTCGCCGAGGTCCCTCCCGACAGCGTGAACGACATACTCCCCGAGATCATCGAGCTCGTCTGGCACATTGACGGAATCGGTGGCGCCCAGACCTTCGCCGACATCATCTCCTCCGGGGGCACCCGCCAGCTTGCCTCCTTCATCCTCCCGCGCGGCCAGGACAAACAGGTATCGATCGGCTACCAGTTCCCCTGGAAGGAGACCCGGGGCCGCAACATGGGCTTCCCCTCCACCGGCCTAACCTTCAACATGCGCATTACCGCCGAAGGTGACGCGCGCTCCTGCGACCTAGACCCCAGGACTACAACCCTCGCGCCGATTGTTCCTCCTGGTGGTCCTGGGACTGGTGGTGCTGGTGGTGCTGGTGGTGCTGGTGCTGCTGGTGACCCCGGGGCCCCCGGTCGCGCCGACGCCGTAGGAGTCTCCGGATCCTCCAACGACTCAGCCAACGCCCAAGTCCAGAACCCCGGCTTCGGAGGCTACGGCGGAGCCGCCCCCCCCGGCGCAGCCGCCTGGACCCCCAACTCCACCACAGTCGACCCCCTGGACATTGCCCTAATCGCCACCCTAGCCATAGGCCTAGCCCTCCTAGCCTTCGCAGTAATCACCCACCACCGCCACCGCAAGCTCCACCCCCACCCCTAGCCCCACCCCCGCCCCCAGCGCGTCCACCCACCC
>WQYN01000140.1 GCA_009781225.1 Micrococcales bacterium
ACCTCCGATCACCTCCTGAGCCGCTATCCGTGCAACACCCGAGTGCTGGGGTGAAGTGACGAGAATCCTGCGATCGTTGCAGTAGAAGCCGTGCGATCGTTGCAGTAGGGCACCCTGACCTGGGATCTTGTGTGCTTCTCGCTGTGGGGCCATTGGCGCGATGCCGTTGGCCGACCCGTGGAGTAGGGTAGGGCGATGTTGCGGCGTGGTGCCGCGGAAAGGGGCAGTGATGCCTGGTCAGAACCTTACGAGGATAGAGGCGGAGGAACGGTCGCGGATCCTCTCGGTCTCCAACTACGACGTGCGACTTGATCTGTCAGGGGAGTCTTCAGTGAGATTCCCTTCCACCAGTCGGGTGCGTTTCTCCTGCTCAGAGCCGGGGGCCAGCTCGTTCATCGACCTCATTGCGCCGGTGGTGCATCGGGTGGAGCTCAACGGACGCGCGCTGGACCCGGCTTCGGTCTTTGCCGATTCGCGGATCGTCTTGGATGACCTGGAGGCGGACAACGAGCTCGTCGTGGAAGCTGACTGCGCGTTCATGCGCACCTCGGAAGGGTTGCATCGCTTCGAAGACCCTGTTGACCAGCAGGTTTACCTCTACACCAACCTGGAGGTCGCTGAGTGTCGACGCGTGTTCGCGGTCTTTGAGCAGCCTGACCTTAAGGCTTCGTTCACCTTTGAAGTCCTCGCGCCTGCTGACTGGGAGGTCATCTCCAACCAGCCTTGTGCTGGGAAAACGCCAGGGGACGATGGCGCGACGGTCCACCGCTTCCCGCCGACCCCGCGCATCTCCTCCTACCTCATCGCGGTGATCGCCGGTGGCTACGTCGGCTGGAGCGACGAGCTGACCAGCGCTGATGGCCGCCGCATCCCGCTGGGGCTCTTCGCCCGCCGCTCGCTGGCCGAGCACGTCGATGCCGAGGAACTCTTCGACATCACCAAGCGCGGATTTGAGTTCTTTGAGCCCGCCTTTGATTTCCCCTATCCGTTTGACAAGTTCGACCTGCTCTTTGTTCCGGAGTTCAACGCCGGCGCCATGGAAAACGTCGGGGCCGTCACGATCGCCGAGAGGTACGTATTCCGCTCGGCAGTCAGCGAAGCGCAGATTGAACGCCGGGCGATCACCATTCTCCACGAGCTTGCCCACATGTGGTTCGGTGACCTAGTCACGATGCGCTGGTGGAATGACCTTTGGCTCAATGAGTCCTTTGCCGAGTGGGCTGCCACGGTCGCTGGAGCCAGCAATACGTGCTGGTCAGAGGCGTGGACCACCTTCGCCTCAGTCGAGAAGACCTGGGCCTATCACCAGGACCAGCTCCCCTCGACCCACCCCATTGCGGCTGATATCCGCGACCTCGCCGATGTCGAAGTTAACTTCGATGGAATCACCTATGCCAAGGGTGCGTCCGTGCTGCGCCAATTGGTGTCCTGGGTGGGCGAAGAAGCCTTCCTATCCGGGATTGCCGCCTATTTCAAGAAGCACGCGTGGGGAAATGCGACCCTCCCCGATCTACTCACCCAAATCGAGGCCACGTCGGGTCGCGATCTCACCGAATGGTCGCGGCTGTGGCTCACCTCCGCCGGCGTCAACACCCTCACAGTCCACCTGGACGATGACGGCCCTGGAGCTGGGGGAGGCGTCATCACATCGCTTCAGCTCGCTCAGTCGGCGGTTGATGAGCACCCGATTCTCAGGCCCCACCGGTTCGGCCTGATGGGGCTCCACCAAGACGAGTCGGGGCACGTTGTCCCGCAGTGGCATGAGGAAATCGACATCACCGGGGAAACCACCGACGTGGTGACAGTCCAGGGGAAGGCGAGGTCCGCCATCGTCCTTGCGAATTGCGATGATGCGGGCTACGTGAAGGTGCGGCCTGATGCGGAGTCGCTGGACTGCATGTTGGCGCTGTTGGGGCTGGTCGAGGGGGCGTTGGAGCGCGCGGTGATCTGGGGGACGGTCTGGGAGCTGACGCGCGACGGGGAGTTTGCGGCGCGGCGGTACGCAGGCTTTGTGCAGGCCTGGGCGGGCATGGAGACGAACTCCTCGACGCTGCAGACGGTGCTGCGAAACCTGGCGACAACGCTCACCCACTACGTCGCACCGGAGGATCGGGAGCTGACTGCGGCGAGCGTGGCGGGCCATCTCATGGAGATGACGTGGGGGGCGCCGGCTGGGTCGGACCGGCAGTTGCAGCTGCTCAAGGCGTTTGCGGCGCATGCGCGGACCGACTCGCAGCTTGAGGTGATCGAGGCGCTGCTTGACTCACGAACGGTGTTGGAAGGGCGCGAGATCGACACGGATCTGCGGTGGGAGCTGCTGAATCCGCTGGTCGTCGCGGGTAAGAAAGGGGTCGAGGCGATCGAGGAGTTCCTGGAAGAGGACTCGTCGGCCAAGGGGCGTGCGTGGGCGGCGCGGCTGCGGGCAGCGATCCCCACGCCTGAGGCCAAGGCGGAGGCCTGGCGGTTGGCGACCGAGGATGGCGCGGCGACCAACGAGATCCAAGGGGCCGTGATCGCGGGATTTGGCGACGTCCACGACCGGGGATTACTGACGCCCTATGTCGAGCCGTACTTCGCGATCCTCGAGGACCAGTGGGCAGCGCGGTCGCTCGAGATGTCGTCGAAGGTGATCTCGGGACTGTATCCGGCGCTCGTCGCGGGGATGCCAGGGGTGGATGTGGTCGGAGCGACCGAGGCGTGGCTGGAGGCACTCGGGGACCGCACGCCCGCGCTGCGCCGCCTCGTGATCGAGGCGAAAGCCGAGGTGGAGAGGGCACTTAGGGTGCAGGCGGTGGATGCTTCCCTGTGAAGCCCCCAGCGCACTAACCCGTCGCGCCGAGTGAGTGAAAACCCGAGCATTAAGACCGCTGCCATCGCTGTTGTGGCTCGGGTTATCACATACTCGCGTGTCGACGGGCCCTACCGCCCGGAGACTGCTGCGGTGATGGCGGCGAACATGGGGACTCGGGGGAGGTCGTCGAGGAGGACGGCTCGGCCTGAGCTGTCCGCCAGGGGGATTCTCCAGTTGGGGTACTCGTTGTCTGTGCCGGGCATGTTCTGGGCCCGGCGCTCGCCGACAGCGTCTGCTAGGGAGATGCCGAGCAGGACCGAGGGGGTCGAGCGGATGAACCGGTGGAGCGCCAACACCAGTTGGACCGTTGGTGGCTCGACGGCGCCGCGCGCGATCAGTCCACGGTCTCTCAGCATGGAAAGGACCTTGTCGCGTTCGATTCTTGCTGCCTGCCGCTCCTCGGCTTCCGGTCGCCTGAGCAGGCCGAGGCGTGCGCGCAGATCCACCTGCTCCCCTTCCAGGTAGGCGGCGGAGGGCGGAAGGTCGTGGACCGTCACCGTGGTCAGCGCCATGCGTCGGTACCACTCGGGTGACTTCGGCTCCTTGCCCTCCCACTCGAACCACAGGACGTTGGAGCCGAGAATCCCCCGCGAGGGCAGGTATTCGTGGACCCACGGCTCGCTCACCCCGAGGTCCTCCCCCACGACGAGCGCTCCGACGCGGTGCGCTTCCAACGCGACGATCCCGACCATCGCCTCGTGGTCGTATTCGACGTAGCACCCTTTTGTCGGGCTGGCTCCCTCGGGAATCCACCACAAACGGAACAGCCCGAGAATGTGGTCGATTCGAATAGCACCGGCATTTCTTAGGACGGCACGGATCATGGTCTTGAATGGCTCGTACCCGGATTCCGAGAGTGTATCTGGTCGCCAAGGAGGCTGGGACCAATTCTGGCCCTGTTGATTGAATGGGTCCGGCGGCGCTCCGACACACACCCCGTGGGCCAACACATCTGCCAAGGCCCAGGCATCGGCCCCTTGGGAGTGAACTCCCACTGCCAAATCTGACATGATTCCCACACGCATTCCCGAATCCTTCGCTCGGCGCTGGGCCGAGCCGAGTTGCCCATCAGCGATCCATTGCAGCCAGGCGTGGAAGTCCATCCCGCTCGTGTGCTCGCTGGCTGCGCATTCCGCCTCGGGGCCGTGGGCCGTCATCGTCTGCGGTGTTGGGGGGTTGCCTGCCTCCTCCAGGGCGGCGAACAGGCAGAACGTTCGCAATCCCTCGCCTCGCTCCTTACGGAAGGCGGCGAAGTCCGCTTGCCGTGCGGCCGAGAGCGGGAGGGCGTGGATCGCCTCAAGAGCCTGACGCTTCAGCCTCCACACTCGGTCGCGATCAATGATCTCGGGATTCTCATTGTCGCGCGCTGCTTCTTGGGCGAGCTTGGCTACTTTTTCCCGGACGCCCGTCGGCGCGTAGCTGAACTCTTCAATCGCCTCGGGGCGAATGTAGATCGGATTGAGAAATGCCCGCGAGGAGGGAAGATAGGGCGACGGCGTGAGCGGTGGCACTGCCTCCCCCGCATGGACAGGATTAATGAGGACAAAGTCCGCTCCGTGCTCTCGCCCAGCTATCGCCGCCAAATCCGCCAAATCGGCGAAATCTCCGATTCCCCAACTCCTCTCTGACCGGTGTGAATAGATTTGCGCCATCACCCCCCAGCCTCGCCGCGACAGCAGACTCTCCGGCACTTCGAGCCGATCCGGGACGATGACGAGCCGCGCTTTCGCGTCGACCGCATCCCCCGATCGGGCGTGCAGCGTGTGCCAGCCCAGCGGCACCCCCACGGGAACGTGGAAGACCTGCCGCCGCATTTCAACCCCGTCGATCTCACGGGACGTCTGCTTGTCATCGAGCCGCGTGAGCTGCCACTGCCCTCCGTTGCCCCCAAGGAGCGGATCATCGTCGAGGTCGATCCACGCCGTCAGGCCGGGGGCATGCGCAGCTTCGACGGTGACTGTCAGCTCAATCTCCGCCCCCAAGCGCCCGACCACCGTGGGCGCCATCGGCCGTAGCCACTCCCGCCGATCAGCCTCTGTCAGCGCCCTGGCCAGGGCAGATGGTGTCGAGGCGTTGACTCCCAGCGCTGCCAGGACTGCGATCACCGCCGCTTGGGGCGCGATGTGGCGGACGCCACTCCTGTCGACGTACTCCGGTAGCACCCCATGCGCGCGGGCCAGTCGCTTCAGATTCGGGGACAGCGCTGCAGTCACCCTCAGATCCTGCCAGAGGTTGGGTCTCGGCGAAAGAAGTGACCCCCACCGCCCAAAGCCACCCCGCCCCCCAAGGCAGAGGTCACTCCGGTACGGCAGAGGTCACTCCGGTACGGCAGAGGTCATTTGGGTACGCCTCAGGCGCTCATCGATGGTCGAGCAACCCTGTGATCAGGGCATACGCTGACCCTCCGGGAGCGCTGTCCACCCCAAACGTACCGAAGTGACCTTTGCCCTTGGGGGGGCTAGGTGTGTCTGCGCTTACTGTGGTTGCCTACTCGGGCTATGGTGCCGTTGGGGACGTGCCATAGGACGCCTTCGTCGTCTTGGACCGTTGTCATCCGTAGGGAAACGTGGACTACCTCGCCTGTGGCAGGTCCGATGTCGATGGTGTCGCCGATCCCGTATTGGTCCTCAAGAATCATGAACAGCCCGGCGATCCAGTCCTTGATCAGCGACTGCGCGCCGAGGCCTAGGCCAACGCCCGCCACTCCCAGCGACGCCACCAGGACCGCAACATTCACCCCGAGCCTCTCCAACACGAGGACGATGGCGATCACAGAGATCGCGACCGTTGTCACCGAGTTGAGCACGGACTTGGCGGTGTGGGCTCGGGTGGCGAGGCGGGCTTGGGAGGAGGGTCCGTCATCGTCCGTAGTGGTACGGGAGATCTTGGCGACGAGTTTGGCGACCACACGGTGACACAGCACGATGGCGAGGATCGCGACGAGGACGATGATCGCGATCTGGAGCGGGCGATCAATGAGTGCCTGAGCCCAGCCGGGCCAGTCGTCGGCGAAGTCGGGCGGAGCGGCGGGGAGGGCGTTCACCATGGGGCCAGCGTAGCCAGTCCCGGAGGTGCCGTTGGCGAGGCGAGTCCGGACCTCGCACCCAACCCAAGGAAAGCCTCAGCGACGCGGGCCCAGGAGCCCCGCGCTTAGTCCCGAAGCAGGCGGCGGTGCGTCACGCGGTGAGGGCGGGCGGCCTCTTGGCCTAGGCGGTGGATCTTGTTTTGCTCGTAGGAGGCGAAGTTGCCCTCGAACCAGAACCAG
>WQYN01000141.1 GCA_009781225.1 Micrococcales bacterium
GAGGAGTTCCGCGGGGTTTACCATCGCGACCAGCGGCGCCGTCGGCTGGGCGAAGGTGAGAGCGCGGTCGTACCACCCGCCTCCCTGACCCAGCCGCGTCCCCGCCCGATCCACCGCCAGCGCCGGAACAATCACAAGCTCCGCCTCCGCAAGCGCGCTCTCTCCCGCCCCGACCTGGACGGTTGCGAGTCCCAGCTCCGCGGAGGCGCTGGGTTCATCGTGGGTGTGGGGCTGTTGTGTCGCCCTGGTCTTCGGTGGGTGGTCTGCCCCGGAGAGTCCCACCGCCCCGACCTGCCGCCATGCGATCACGTCGCGCTCCGGACCAGGATCGGGGACGATGACGACCCATCCGCCCTCCACAAGGTCCCTCATCAGCAGGTCGGCAGGAGGCTCGCTCCCCACCGGCTCGAACGCTGCGACCACCCCGCCAACCGCCGGCAACAACGAGACCAAGTCCCCCCACGGCCCCCCGACCGAGCTGCGGTGATCGGGGTGCGGACCGTCATCGTGCGTCAACGCGGTGATCCAGGCGGCGCGATCAGCCGCAGCGTCCTGGCGACGGCGCGTGCGCATCTGAGATCGCAACTGGGCCTTGACATCCACAGCGCCACCATACGCCCCACCCGTCCCCCCACCCCGCACCCCGTCCCCAGCAGCGATTATGGCGAAACCTGACCTCTACGGAGCCGGACAGCGCTAACAAAGGTCAGCTTTCGCCATAACTGGCGGAGAGGGGGGGTGGCAGTGTTCAGCCCGGGGGCGCCAGGATTTGCACCGTGGGGGTGGGGGCCACTCGCGGGAACACCCCAGGCGCTAGGGTGGCGGGATGGCCATGAACAAGGCTGTCATTCCGGCGGCGGGGTTGAGCACGCGGTTCTTGCCTGCCACCAAGACGATCCACAAGGCGCTGCTCCCGATCGTTGACATCCCCGTGATCGAGTATGTGGTGGCCGAGGCGGCGCAGGCGGGGCTGCGGGACGTGCTGATCGTCACGGGCGAGGGGCGAGAGACGGTGGTTGACCACTTCGCACCAGCCCCCGACCTGGAGCAGGTCCTCGAAGAAAGAGAGGACCTCGACCGCCTCGCCGCTGTTCGCCGCACGGGGAGTCTCGCGACGGTCCGCTCCGTCCAGCAGGACAGCCCCCGCGGCCTGGGCCACGCGATCGCCTGCGCGCACGCCCAGGTGGGGGATGAGCCCTTCGCTGTCCTCCTCCCCGACGACCTCCTCGATGAGGGCGATCCCCACCTCCAAGCCATGCTCCGCGTCCGCAAAGCAGCCGGGGGTTCGGTGCTCCTCCTCATGCGCGTGCCGCACGAGGAAATCGGGCGATACGGCTGCGCAGGCGTCGCATCAGCCCCCCCCGGGCTAGCCGAGGCAGCGGGCTTGGCAGAGGAAGCCCTGGTCACCGTCACCACGCTCGTCGAAAAGCCCGCCCCCGAAGACGCGCCCTCCGACCTGGCGATCATTGGCCGGTACGTGCTCGATCCCGCGATCTTTCCCCTGCTCGCCGCAGCCCAGCCCACGGCCGCCGACGAGATCCAGGTGACGGACTCCATCGCCCGCCTTGCCTCGATGCCGGCGGACCAAGGCGGCGGCGTCTGGGGCGTCATCCTAGACGGCCGACGCCATGACACCGGCGAGCAGCTCGGCTTCCTCAAGGCGGTCGTCGCCATCGCCTCCGACCGCGCTGACCTGGGACAAGAGTTCCGCCAGTGGCTCGCCGAGTTCGTCAACCAACCACCCAAATCCCGCGCACGATGACGGCCCTCGGCTGGCCCGCAACGTTGCGGGAGAGGTCGGTGGTCCTCAGGCCCATCCGGCGGCGTGACGCTCGTGCGCTCGCGGCGCTTCGGGAAGCCAACTCCGCCTGGCTGGGTCCCTGGGAGGCGACCTACCCCGAGGGAAGCGGTTACAGCGGATGGGGTGGTTTCTCACAGGATGGAGTGGCCGTGACCAGGGATGACGCCGTCGCCCGGTTCCGCCAGTTCGCGAGAGACCTGCTGCGGGCCGCAAGAGCAGGCGAGTCCTTCCCCTGGCTTGTGGAACACGAGGGCGAGCTGGTCGGACAAATGACGGTGTCCGTCATCGGTCGCGGGCCGATGTGTGCGGGAGCGGCGGGCTACTGGATTGACCAAGGCCACGCGGGTCGCGGAATCACGCCGCTGGCGCTGGCCATGGCCTTTGACCACGTGGTGAACGATGGCGGGCTCCACCGCGTCGAGGCGGCGATCCGCCCGGAAAACGCAGCCAGCCTGCGGGTGGTCGCCAAGCTCGGCTTCCGCGACGAGGGGATGCGCCCCGGCTACATCCACGTGGGCGGCCACTGGGCCGACCATCGAATCTTCGCGCTCAACGCCGAAGAGGTGCCCGGAGGGCTTGTCGCCCGGCTGCGAAGGGCTCCGTCATAGCGCGCCATCGCGACACTCCGAGGCGCTTGGCGGCCTGCGGGGGCGACGGACCTTACCGTTGAGTTTCATGGAGCAACCTGCCGTGATCCTCTTGGTCGCGGTGGTCGTTCTCTGTCTCGGCTACCTGCTTCCCCAACTCGTGCGAGATCGGCGGCGCGTGGTCGAGGCGGCGGAAAAAGACCGTGAAGCGTGGGGGGCCCGAGTGGTCAAGACCCTCAAACCCACCAAGCCACACGGCCGCTCCACGCGCAACATCATCTCGTCACAGGTCACCACGGGAGGTGCCGCCATGCCACAGCAGCACGGCGAGTCCACACCACGCGCCATCACGGCCAAGCCCGCCGCCCGCCCCGCACCCTCGTCGCGCAGTCGCCAAGTCAACGGCGCACGATGGCGGGCCTCGCTTGCCGTGTCATTCACCCTTGTGTCTATGGTCGGGTGGGTTCTCGTGGCGAGGGGTACCGTCCTCATGGTGGCGGCGCTCGTGCCAACCTTGGGGCTCGCCGGAGTGCTGGTCGCGGGTCGACGGGCCGCTGTTGCCCAGGCAGAAAGGCGCAGGCCTCGGCCTGTCGGGAGTGGTCGCGAGGCTGTGCGGGCTAACCACCCTGCGGGTCGGGGAGACGTCCGGGTGAGCCGGAAGCCTGGGCAGGTTGCCCGAGTGGCTGGTCAGAGCACCGCACAGGTGGGTCGGGCTGCCGGTCAGAGCGCTGAGCAGGTTGCGCGGGTGGCGGTTTCTGCCGGGATGCGAAGGCCTGCGATGCCCCAGGCGACGGGAGACGGGGACGCGACCGAGCGCCATCGTGCGCGGCAGGCAGAGCGACTGGCTCGCGAGGTGACGCAGGCGGGAGCTGGCGTGTCGCGGGTGACGAGGGTCGCGGCCCAGACGCGCGCGCTGCGGGACACGGGGATGGTCGAGGTTGACGGCCAGGTGACGGCGTCGATTCCCGTGCTGCCGGCGCGGCGTCCCCTGACCGACCGGCCGCCTGCGCGGCTACCGGATCCGGCGCCGATCACTGCGGCTGAGGTGGCGGCCGGGGTGTCTTCCGGAGCAGGCGGACCTGGCGAGACTGCCGGGGGCGACGTGGCTGCGAGGGCTGGGGTACTTGAGGCTGTTGCTAAGGCGCCCGCGGACGAGGCTGAATCCGCCCTCACCCAGACCGGCGAGGCCAAGCCAATCCGCGACGACGAGCGGGCCTGGACCCCGACCGAGGTGCCCGCGCCGATCTACACCCTCGCTGCCCAGGAAAAACGCTGGGAGCCAGCGCCGCTGACCGAGGAGGACTTCGAGGCTGCCCGCGAGGCCGCCGCCCGACTCGCCCCCCACACGGGCGACACCGGCAAGATCCCCCTGCCCGCGCGGGTCGTCTTCGGCGAGTCCGCGCTTGATGTCGACGCAGCCCTCGCCAGGCGCCGCGCCGCACGGTAAGAGCTGGGTCTGGCAGCCCGGGAGGGCGTTTCGGGCCGGGTGGTACCCTAGAGCCTGCTTCGGGCGCTGCCCGGGGCAATCCGGCCGGGTGCGTTCCTTCGCTCCAGGCTCGGGGCTGTAGCGCAATTGGTAGCGCACCTCGGTCGCATCGAGGGGGTTGGGAGTTCGAGTCTCCTCAGCTCCACCACATGGGTCTCGGCCCGATACCTTGACCCGTTCAGACTAGTCGCGTAGTCTGGTTCTCGTACTACCGCACTAGTCTGGAGGGTCCCGATGGGCAGCACCAAGCTTTTTGAGAGCGAACTCAAGATGATGGAGCTGCTGTGGCACCACGAGGGCGCGTCCGCGAAGGAGCTCGCCGTCCAAGCCGCGCAGCACCTGAGCTGGAACAAGAACACTGCCTACACGGTCATCAGACGACTTGTCGACAAGGGCGCGATCAGGCGCGACGAGCCCGGGTTCGTCTGCCACAGCCTGGTCACCCGCGCCGAGGTGGGGCACAAACAGGCGAAAAACGTGCTTCAGTCATTCTTCGGCGGTTCGGTGCGAGCGCTGTTCGCGTCCTTCATGGACGATGGAGGCCTGTCCCAAGAGGACGCCGCTGAGCTGCGCCGCCTGATCAACGAGCACGAGCCAAAGGGCTGAGCCCATGATCAGCACGGCCTTCTACCTCACCGCGAACGCGAGTATCGCCTCGTGCCTCGTGAACGTGCTGAACTATCGGCAACTCACCACCATCGGGACCGTGGTCTCAGCGTGTTTCCTGGCCGTGCTAGCGGTCGCCTTAATGTCCAACCCACAAATCGGAGGGTAGCCATGCCTACCATCGCCCACCTTCTTGTTGCCCTCGGTGCGCTCCTGGCGCTGTCGGCGGCCGTGCTGCTCATCTTCCGGATATCGAGGCGACGCGCCTGGTCAGGCAGGGCAATGGCAATCTCCACGCTGGCGGCCTGCCTGGCAATCGGGGGGACAGGGGCGGCGATCGTGACCGCCACCCCCACAGAGGCAGACTTCGAGCTGACGGGGGTCTATGTCTTCGCCGAGGAGCTGTACACGAATCCTCTGAGCTCTTACCGTCCTTTCGGAAGCACACCCTATGTCTACGGTGTCTTTGAAGATGAGTTCATCGTGGGCGACATGAGCAACGGCGTCGTTAACAGCTACGCGATAGACCGTCACAACACCCCAGTGGACGTCGACGAGTTCACCAAGTCCAGCGTCTTTTCATGGTCGAATGGTTCGTCGTTCAGCCCGCCGCGTCTGGACCGATTCAGGCAGCGCCGCTTGGTGGCAACGATCACGGAGAATGGCGAGGCGGCATTCGCGCTGTACCGCATGGACGACGAGCTCTGGCTGGTCGAGCCGAGCGCAAGTAACCTGTGGTTCGTCTATCAGCTAAAGCCGGCCGAGGTCACCACAATCGCCGATCTCGAGCGGGCGCGAGAGCACTCCGCCTCCCACCCATACGACGAACTCGAGTTTGGCGCCGGGGACGACCATCTGACGATGGACGACGTCTACGCGTTGGCGCGCAAGGGCGCCTCCCTGGCTTTGAGCGACCTTGATCCGTTCACGTACCACCTCTCGGGCGAAGACTTTGCCGAGCGCAGGTACGACGTCGTGGGCGCGGACACCGTTTTCCTCCGCGAGCGCGACGGCGTCATCCTCTCGATTCTCTTGTTGTCGCGCCGATCACTCGACCGGTCCGACGCTATCGACCTGCGCGAGGGCTTCGAAGCAGTCGCCGAGTACCAAGACCCGTTGCGCAGCTTCGACGACCTCATGATCGAAAAGGGCCCGTACCTCGGGGGCGAGCGAGACCTGCTATTCGAGGACGACTACTTCGAATCGCATTCGCGCTACTATCTCGACGTTTCCGTCGCCGAGACATACGTCACGTTCGACGGTGGCGAGCGCATGACGGCGGCGCAAGCGCTGCGCGAGCGTCGGACCTCGATTGAGGATCTCCACGCGGCAGGACTTCAACCGCTCTACATGGTGCCCATCGACAATCCGCTTGGCGGCGAGTTCCCCATGTTGAGCAACTCGTACGCATTTCAGCTCAACGGCGAGCCTCTTTTCCCGAGCAGTTCGTTCGTCTACCTCTCGTCGGACGGCAGGGTGCCACGCTGCGACGTCGACGAACTATCCAGGTTGCTCGCCTGGTACGGCCACGACACCGCAGCTCAGGCACTGTTGGCGGCCCTCAACCCGGCCGACGTCTCCGATATCGTCGGC
>WQYN01000142.1 GCA_009781225.1 Micrococcales bacterium
GGAGTCATCGATTGCCTGCTCCGCGCGGTGGGAGGGGACCTGCCGACCCCGCCGCCGTCCACGATCGACCACGAGATTGGGCTGACGCTCGAGCGCGGGTACTCGATGACCCGCGGAGATACGACGTTTGGGATCGCGGCCGTGGGAGTGCCGGTCTTCAATCACCGCGGCGAGCTGGCGGCGGGCCTGGCCATCGCCGGAGCTCGCCCCGCCCTGGAGTCCCAGGGTAACGAGGCAATCCGACTGATCGTCGAGGCGGCCGCGGACCTAAGCGCGGACCTCGGCTTCATGGGTCACAAGGAGGACGCACGATGACGAACACACCACGCATGCTCACGAACCTTCGCGATCTCTGCCGTCTCATCACGCTGCGCGGTCCTCTCACGCCCGCCGAGCTGGCGGGCCTGACAGGGATTCCGCGTCCGACGGTCTACCGGGCCGTCAGCCATCTCGTGGACACCGGATTGCTGAGGCCCGGGGCTGAAGGCACCGTTGACCTGGGGCTACGCTGGCTCCGTCTCGGAGAAGTGGCCCGCGCGGCCCGCACCGAATGGGATCCCGCGAGGGAGGCGATGGCGAAGGTGGCCTGCCGCACCGGTTGCACGGTCTACCTATCCCTGCGGCTGGGAGACACAGCCGTGTGCCTCGACTGGGCGCCGGGACGCGACGCCGAGACCTTGGTTCTGCGTCCGGGTCGCCGAGTTGACCTGCACACCGGTGGCACCGGGCGCGTGCTCCTCGCGTCGTTGGACGATGGCGAACTCAACTCCTACCTGGCCCGTGCCCCTCTCCAGGCCCGCACCCCAGCGACCCTCGTGACGGAAGCACAAATCAAGGCCGATGTCGAGGTCACGCGCTCGCGAGGCTATGTTCATGCACGCGACGATGTGACTCTCGGGGTCAGCGCGATCGCGGTGGCAGTCAGGGCAAAGCGTTCGATCGGAGCCATCGCCATGACCTCGTTGACCGCCGATGTCGACGCCCGGGACCTGGAACTGGTCGACGAGGCGCGTCGCGCGGCCAAGGAAGCGATGTGCGGCTAGGCCTGTTCCTCTGCACTCGGGGAGGGTGTCCGGCACATGAGAAAACCGGGTCCTCAGCTCTCGGGTGACTGTAGGAAGGCGAGAACGGCCAGGACCCGGCGGTGGTCTTCCGGTGAGGGCGGCAAGTCGAGCTTGGTGTAGATCGAGGCGATGTGCTTTTCCACGGCCCCGTCCGTGACGAAGAGTTCGGCGGCGATCGCGGCGTTGGCGCGTCCCTGCGCCATGAGGGCCAAGACTTCGCGTTCGCGGGGGGTCAGGCGCGAGACGGGAGAGGCCGGTCCCCGCCGCACCATGAGCTGGGCGATGACCTCGGGATCAACCACGGTCGCCCCCTGGGAGATCGAATCGAGGGTCGACTCAAGGGCCGTCAGGTCGGTCACGCGGTCCTTGAGGAGGTAGGCGACTCCACCGCGTCCTGTGGCGAGAAGGTCCCGGGCATAGGACTCCTCCACATACTGTGACAACACGAGAACCGCGAGGTCAGGGAACTCGCTCCGCAGCGCTGCCGCGCTGCGGAGCCCATCATCGGCAAAGTGAGGGGGCATTCGCACGTCGGCGATGAGGACGTCGGGGATGTGGTGTCTGACCGCCTGTTCCAGGTCGGGGGCTGTCCCGACTGCGGCCACGACCTCATGACCTGCTTCAACGAGGAGGCGAACAAGACCCTCACGCAGGAGGACGGAGTCCTCGGCTAGGACGATCCTCATGCTTGCTCACGGTGCACGTTGGTTCCTTTCATCGGCGATGGTGCGGGCCGCCATCGTGCACCGGGGTGTTAGCCGCAGGGGGCCATGACGACCACCTGGGTGCCGGCGCCGGGATCGCTGCGCAGCGTCATCGTGCCTCCCACACTAGTCACGCGGGCGGCGAGTCCGGCCAGGCCATGGCCGGGAATCGCGGTGGCGCCGCCTGCGCCGTCATCGGTGACCGTTGCGACAAGGACGCGATCGCCGAGGGCGACGTCGACGCGCGCGTGGTTGGCGCCGGAGTGTTTGGCAGCGTTGGCGAGGGCCTCGCAGACGGAGAAGTAGATGGTGGTCTCCGCGCTTTCCGGCCAGCGTTGGGCGGGGGGGAGTGCGAGGGCGAGGTCCACGGGGAGCGGGGCGCCGGCGGCCAGAGCGGTGAGGGCAGCGGCAAGGCCACGGTCAGCGAGTACGGGCGGGGCGATTCCTCGCGAGAGGGCGCGAAGCTCGGCGATGGCCGCGTCGGTCTGGCTGCGGGCCTGTTCTAGCAGGTCACGGGCGCCATTGGCCTCGCCTTCATCGAGGCGACGTGTGGCAGAGGCGAGGTCCATGCCCAGGCGAATGAGGCGCTGTTGGGGGCCGTCGTGGAGGTCGCGTTCGAGGCGGCGCAGGGACTGGGCTTCGGCCTGGGCGTGGGTGCGGGCCAAAGCGTGCTGTTCGGCGTGGCGGCGCTGCTCGCGGGAGGTGGGGGTGAGGAGGGAGTGGGCGAGGAGGCAGTGGAGCCGGGCCAGGCCGGCGAGGACCCACGGGAGGGTCACGAGGCAGAAGAAGCCGATCACGAGGTTGATGAACCAGTTGGGAACGGGGAGGTGGAGGCTGTGCGGGAAGATTCCGAAGTCGACGTCGGCGCCGCCAAAGGCGCGGACAAACGGCTCCCAAATCCAGAAGGTGAGGCCGCCCGCCGCCGCTGTCCACCACGCGAGAGCGAAGCTGGCGGTGAAGCAGGCCAGAGGCATGGCAACCAGGCCGTGGACGAGTTCGCGCCAGCGTTGTCCGGAGCGGTAGTGGGAGGCAAGCCAGGCGGTGAGGCCGCGGGGAGTGCGTTCGACTCCGGGAGGTGCGTGGTCAATCGCAGGAGGGGGGACGGGGTAGCCGCCCCAGGCCAGGCGTCGGCGTTCGAGGTTCGCAAAGCGCCGGGCGATCTTGAGGGTGAAGGCGCCGAGGAAGACGCCGACGTAGATGACCGCCGTGCCGACGGAAACCGACAGGCCGGAGATAAGGATGCAGAAGGAGGCGATAGACAAAGGAAGGCCGACGAGGAGGTAGCCGGTGTCGCGTCCGATTTGGGTCAGGGCGGCGCGGGGGCCGCGTTGGGTGGGCCAGAGTGGAGCTGGTGTGTTCGTCATGCCATTGATCCTCCTTCCGCAGCGGTGCGCCCGTCACTCCGGCTGCCTGGTGAATTAGGGGTAGGGCTATCCCCAGGGTGGTGCGTGCTCCACAGCCGATCCACCGGGAGTGCCAGCAGTCGATCGTCAAAGCGGAAGGACCGTTCGCCGGTGTGCAGGAGCACGCCACAGGCGAATGCGTCGCCCAAAGCCGACCTGAGCTTTCCCAGTCCTCTGAAAGCATCGGCGCCAACGCGACGCCCTGCCTTCACCTCGAAGGCAAAAACGCGGCCGTCATCCCCTTCGATCACTAGGTCCACTTCGTGGCCGTCGAAGGTTCGCCAATGCCCGACCGCCGCGATTCCGTCCATCCAACTCACCTCCTTGAGGAGTTCTCCCACCACGAAGGTTTCCAGCAGGTGCCCGAACTCGGTCAGCGCCGTGGGATCGCGTCGTTCGAGCTTCGTTGCGGTCAAGCGAGCGAGATGGGCGGCTACGCCGGAATCCACGAAGTGAATCTTGGGGCTGGAGGCAGTGCGAGCGCTAAGCCTCTTGTCCCACGCCGGGAGTAGGCGCAGCAGGAACACCGCCTCCAGGATGCGTACATGGCCGGCGACTGTCGTGTCTTCGATCCCTAGTGTGTTGGCGACCTTGCTGCGATTGAGTACCTGCGCGGTCTGGGAAGCCAGGCGTTTGAGCACGTCAGGCAGGCTACTTGCCTGTCGCGCCTGATAGACCGCGCCCACGTCGCGCTCCAACGTGAGTCTGAGGTAGTCATCGAACCAGCGTGAGCGCGCGCCGTCACTGCGGCCTCGCGCCAAGGGGAACCCGCCGCCAACGATGCGCCTGATGTAGTCAGCCCTTGTCGTGGAAGAAGCGCGCTCCCTGGCGACCTCCTCTCCTTCTTCGACGAGTCTTCCCAGCAGGCCACGCCCCTGCTCGAGTTCGCACTGTGCGAGCGGAAGGATCTCCATCCGATGGAGGCGACCCGTGAGGGCCTCGGCGGCCATCGGAAGCGACTCGTGACGAGCTGACCCCGTCAAGACGAAGCGCCCGGGTCGAGTCGGAGCCTGATTGAGCACGGTCTTGATGGCGCGAAGTACCTCGGGAACCCGCTGATACTCGTCAATGAGGACGGGGCCCGGCACATCGACGAAGGCTGACGGGTCGCCGCGCAGGGCTTCCTCCACTGTTGTGTCGTCGAGGTCGACGTAGTCGCCACCGACCTCGGCCCTGATTTGCCTGAGCAGGGTCGACTTGCCCACCGTGCGAGGCCCTTGGAGTAGGAGCGCCGGTTCGTCGCGCATCCGCTCACGAATCGTCGACATCAGGCGGCGTGTGACGAGGTCATCCTGCTTGTTCACGGACACACACTAGCACCAAAACCGGATTTCGAGGGGGAGTTAGACCGGATTTCGAGGGGGCGTTGGACCGGATTTCGAGGGGGAGTTAGACCGGATTTCGAGGGGGAGTTGGACCGGATTTCGAGGGGGCGTGCGCTGGTCAAGCGGGAGTTGGGGCGGTGGCTTGGCGGGGAAGGTAGTCTGGGGCGATGGCTCGGCGCAACCTGGTCATCAGGTCGGCGAAGGCTTCGGGCCGCGGCAGCAGCGAGATCACCAGGCTCCCTGGGTCGGGCAGGTCGTAGAACCAGCCCGGGTGCGCCGCGAGCCCCGCACGTTCCATGAGGACGATGGCGAGCTCCTGGTCCTCCTGCCCCCAACCCCGGGCGTCAATCACCGCCGCCCATCCCCCGTCACAGCGCCGCACCCTCCAGCTGGGGCCGGCCAAGAGCCGACGGGCCGTGTCGAGGTTGGCCGTCAGTCGCGCTCTAATCGCCTGGGTAACCTGTGGGACCAGCGTGAGGAGTTCCGGTAGCGCCGCGGCAACGGGAGCGCTGACCGGGAGGAACAGATCCGCGATCGCGTCGAGCTTGGCCCTGATCGGGGCCGTTGGCTCAGGAGGTCCTGACAGCCGGATCCATCCCAGCTTGAGCTGTGGCGCCGCCAGGATCTTCGACACTCCCGAGAGGGTGAACGTGATGCATCGGGATTCTGCGCCGAAGCTTGGTGGCGGTCCCTCGCTGGGCCCTCGGAGAGCAGGGATGCTACGGGTCTTTCCGGCTGGGCGCGCTGTAGCCTCCCCCCCGACGTGAAGAGTGGCTGGTTCGTCACGGGTCCCTCTGGCTGGGCGCGACGCTGTCTCCCCGCCTGCGTCAAGTACAAACGGATGGAACACCTCATCTGCCACCAGCGCGATCCCCCTGTCCGCCGCCGCCGCGACCATCGCCTCGCGGGCCTCCCCGCTGACGTAAGCCCCCGTCGGGTTCCCTGGGTTCACAGCAACCAGCGCCCGCACTCGCGGTTCGCGAAGCGCCCTGGCCAGCGTCTCTCCGTCCACCACCCACCCATCAGGCTCAAGGTAGTGCGACCAATACGGCTCCACCCCCAGCCCCACATGCCGCGCCAGCGGTTCCACCAATGGATACCCCGGTGCCGGAGCCACCACCACATCCCCCGGCTCCCCCATCAGTCGAAACACCCACGAGTACGCCTCCGACGTCGATGCCGTCAACCAATAGTCCTCGGCCGACCCTCCAAAGAACTCCGCCAGCGCCTCCCGCGCCGCCACCGCCCCCCGCGGATCCGGGTCATAGACCACTGCCTCCCGCGCCGCCCGAGCCACCGCCTCCATCACCCGAGGATCCAGCAGCCCATGCCGAGTCGGATTCGAGTCCGTCAACTCCTCCAAGCACACACCCCGCCCCACCAA
>WQYN01000143.1 GCA_009781225.1 Micrococcales bacterium
CCGCCGCGCGCATCTCCTCAGCGCTTGTCACCGTGATGCGCTCAACCCCTGGCGGGCTCGGCAACTCGGTGTTTGCTGCGATGAGGGTGACCTGCGCCCCGGCGCGCTGCAAGGCCCGGGCGATCTCGATTCCCTGAAGACCCGAGGAGGCGTTCCCGAGGAACCGAACCGGATCCACCGCCTCTCTAGTGCCCCCCGCTGTGACGAGCGCCGATGTGCCTGCTAGAGGGGCGTCATCGTGCGCATCGAAGACTGCGGCGCGGATGGTCTCCGGCTCACTCATCCTCCCCAGGCCCGAATCGGAGCCCGCCAGCCGTCCTTCCGCGGGGCCAATGAACTGGACTCCTCGGGCGCGCAGGGTCGCAACGTTTGCCTGCGTCGCTGGGTTGAGCCACATCCCGGTGTGCATGGCCGGCGCCATCCAGACCGGCGCGGAGGTGGCCAGTACGACGGCTGTGAGCAGGTCATCTGCCATTCCGGCGGCGATTCTTGCCATGAGGTTGGCCGTCGCGGGGGCGACGATGATGACGTCGGCGTCACCTGCAAGTTCGATGTGTTCGGTGCCGGATCCTTCGAAGATTTCGGCGATGGCCGGCTCGCCCGTGATGGCCTCAAAGGTCGCGGCGCCGACAAACTTCAGGCCCGCGCGGGTGGGGATGACTCGAACCTGGTGACCAGTTTCTGCCAGCATCCGGGCAAGCAAAACCGACTTGTAGGCGGCGATTCCACCTCCCACGCCAAGCAGGACGCGGGCCATGGGCCTATTCCTCGGTCGACTCGATCGTCAGCAGGCCTCGGTTGATCTCCCGCATCGCGATGGATAGCGGCTTCTCCTGGGCGGCGACGTCGACGAGCGGGCCCACATACTCCAGCAGGCCCTCGTTGAGCTGGGCGTAGTAGCCATTGATCTGGCGAGCCCGGCGAGCTGCATATATCACCAGGGCGTACTTCGAGTCCGTGACCTCGAGGAGGTCGTCAATGGGCGGATCGGTGATGCCCTCTGGCATCGCGACAGTTCCAGACAAGGGTTCTCCGTCAGTTCAGTGGGTTGGCGCAGCCTAGTGTACTCGACACCCGAGAAGGTCCGGGCACGCCAACCGCCGGGCAGACACAGTTTCGCGTGCCGACCCGGCGGTAGACAGACGCTCAGCCGAAGCGGGCGATGAGCTGCTCGGCCTGGTGCGGGCCAAGCCCGCGGACTCGACGGGACTCAGAAATCCCGATCTCGTCCATCAGGGCGGCCGCCTTCACCTTGCCGACGCCAGGCAAGGACTCCAGAAGTGCCGAGACCTTGATCTTGCCGATCGTCTCGTCACTCTTCGCCTGCTTGACGACCTGCGACAGGGTGAGCTTGCGCTCCTTGAGGCCCTTCTTGACCTCGGCGCGTGCCTGGCGGGCCTTGGCAGCTTTTTCCAGGGCAGCAGCGCGCTGTTCGGGAGTCAATGTTGGGAGTGCCACGTGGTTTCCCCTCAGTTGTCGTGGTCAGGACGGGACAAACATAGTGGTGATCTGCCTCTCAGGCAATTACCGCGCCCAGAATCCCGGCGTGTCGCCCCCAAAAGGGCCCTTTGTCCCACTCCACACCCCGAGGGAAGCGGGGTTTCTACGGTGTCAGGGCGGCTCTGAGGGCCGATCTCAGGGCGGGGATTGTGGGGCCGGCGGCTAGGACGCTGCGAGAGAGGGGAACGATGACGCCTCGTAGGTCGGGGCCGAAGACTTGGCGGAGGTCAGAGAGACCGGCTCCTTGGGCTCCTACTCCTGGGGCTAGGAGGGGGCCGTTGACCGAGGTCAGGTCAACTCCAGCCTGTCGCGCGCCGTCCCCGACCGTGGCCCCGACCACCAGGCCGACGCTTCCCAGGGGGACAATCCTTGAGTTCCACGAGGCCGCGGCGGAGGCGATCGCTGCCGCCACGGTCCGACCGTCGCTCCGGACCGCGTGCTGAACCGCGCGACCTTCCGGGTTTGAGGTCAGGCACAGGACAAACACGCCGCGACCTGCGTCCAACGCCGTCTTGATCGTGGGCTCCAGGGAGCCGAACCCCAGGTAGGGCGACACAGTGAGGGCGTCGGCCGCCAGGGGTGCCTCGGGGCCCAGGTAGGCGGCAGCGTATCCCGCCATCGTTGACCCGATGTCTCCCCGCTTCGCGTCGAGGACCGTCACGAGGCCCGCAGAGCGGGCCTCGGCGAGCACCTCGGCCAGAACACCGATCCCTGGGGCACCGTGTCGCTCAAAGAGCGCCGACTGGGGTTTGACTCCGAGAGCAACTCCCGCAGCCGCCTCGACCGCCAGGAGAGAGAACGACCTCAACCCCGAGACCGAATCCGGCAGTCCCCACGATTCCAGCAGCCCAGGGTGCGGATCGATCCCCAGCATCACCCGCCCGCGCTCCGAGATCCCCGACGCCACCCGCGCCCCAAACGACCCACCCGACCCAGAGAAGGTCGTTTCGCTGAATTCTTCAGGCTGGTTTTCAGCGAAACGACCTTCTCTCGGAGGGTGGGGGGTGCTCGGAGGGTGGGGGGTGCTCGGAGGGTGGGGGGTGCTCGGAGGGTGGGGGGTGCTCGGAGGGTGGGGGGCGTTCGGAGGCTCGCCACCCGCACCAGCACCCGCACCCGCACCCGCACCCGCACCAGCGCCCCCACCCGATGCACCCATCACCGCGCGGCCTCCAGCTCTTGCAGCGGTGTCACCGTGTACGGCTGCAGCCGCGCCTCGATAGCCTGCACAGCAGCCGAAAGCTGCTGCACCGTGGTGATGATCGGCCGGTCAGCCGCGGTGATCGCCGCCCGAATCTCGTACCCATCAGCCCGCGCGCCCTGCCCCGACGGCGTGTTGATCACCAGATCGATCTCGCCTGCCCGGATCAGATCCACGATCGTCGGATCCCCGGCGGCTGACCGCCCCTCAGATACCTTCCGCACTACCGTGCAGGCAATACCGTTGCGCCGCAGCACGCTCGCGGTCCCGGAGGTGGCCAGCACGGTGAACCCCAGCTCGATCAGCCGCTTCACGGGGAAGACAATCTGCCGCTTGTCCCGGTCGGCAACGGAAATGAAGGCCGTCCCCGACCGCGGCAGTCCTCCGTAGGCCGCGTCCTGCGACTTGGCAAACGCCGTGGGGAAGTCGGCGTCCAGGCCCATGACCTCGCCCGTGGACCGCATCTCCGGTCCCAGAACGGTGTCCACGGTGTGGCCGTCCGCAGTCAGGAAGCGCTTGAACGGAAGGACCGCTTCCTTGACGGCGATGTGCAGGCCAGGTCCGTCATCGTGCGCACCGCCGGCATCCAAGACGGGAAGGACACCACGCGCGCGCAGGTCAGCGATGGATTCGCCGGCCATGAGCAGGCAGGCCGCCTTGGCCAGCGGCACGCCCGTCGCCTTAGAGACAAACGGGACCGTCCGCGAGGCGCGCGGGTTGGCCTCGAGCACGTAGAGCACGTCGGAGACCAGCGCATATTGGATGTTGACGAGCCCGCGCACACCCACGCCCGCAGCGATCGCCTCCGTGGACGTGCGAATCCGCGCGATCTCAGCAGCCGACAGCGTTACCGGCGGCAGCACGCAGGCCGAGTCGCCGGAGTGGATCCCCGCCTCCTCGATGTGCTCCATGACCCCGCCCAAGAACAGCTCGCTGCCGTCATACAACGCATCGACGTCAATCTCGATCGCGTCGTCGAGGAATCGGTCGATCAGCAGCGGCGCTCCCGCATGCGCGCTCCCCGCCTCAGGCAGGGCCCGCGCCACGTATTCGTCGAGGTGAGCCAGGTCGTAGACAATCTCCATGCCCCGCCCGCCCAGCACATAGGAGGGCCGGACCAGCACGGGGAAGCCGATGCGCTCCGCCACCTCGCGCGCCTGGGCTGCCGACGTCGCGGTTCCGTAGGCCGGCGCTGGCAGTCCCGCGTCGGCCAGCACGCGCCCAAAGGCTCCCCGGTCCTCCGCGGCATCAATGGCCGATGGCGGAGTCCCCCAAATCGGCACACCCGCCTCCTCGAGAGCTTGGGCCAGCGACAGCGGCGTCTGCCCGCCGAATTGCACGATGGCGCCCGCAACAGTCCCAGCGGCCGTCTCCGCATCGAAGACTTCCATCACGTCTTCGAAGGTCAGGGGCTCAAAGTAGAGGCGAGAGGAGATGTCGTAGTCGGTGGAGACGGTCTCAGGGTTGCAGTTGATCATGACCGTCTCGAAGGCCTCGCCGAGCGCGAGGGCGGCGTGGACGCAGGAGTAGTCGAACTCGATGCCCTGGCCGATCCGGTTCGGACCCGAGCCGAGGATGAGCACCGCCGGGCGGGTTCGCGGCGCTACTTCGGTGGCCTCCTCGTAGCAGGAGTACATGTACGGGGTCCGGGCAGCAAACTCTCCGGCGCAGGTGTCAACCATCTTGAAGACGGGGCGCAGCCCGAAAGCGTGACGCACCTCGCGCACGGCGGCGGGGCTGATGCGTCGCAGCTCAGCGATCTGGAAGTCGGACAAGCCGTTGCGCTTGGCGCGCCTGAGGAGGTCGCGGTTGAGGGCGCTGGCGCCGCGCACCTCCTCGGCGACCTCGTTGACCTGGGCGATCTGGTCAATGAACCAGGGGTCGATTCCCGAGACCGCGGCCAGGGCCTCAATCTCAGCCCCTGCTCGCAGCGCCTGCTGGAGGTCCACCAACCGCGTCTCCGTAGGCCGGGCGAGGGAGGCTACGAGAGCCGCGAGCTCGTCATCGTCCATGGGATTTTCGCGCCAGTGGAACTGCACGCCTGACTTGTCGATGGAACGCAGAGCCTTGCCCAGAGCCTCGGGGAAGGTGCGGCCAATGGACATGGCCTCCCCCACGGACTTCATGGTCGTGGTGAGGGTCGCGTCGGCGGCGGGGAACTTCTCGAAGGCGAAGCGCGGGACTTTGAGGACGATGTAGTCGATGGAGGGCTCGTAGCAGGCGGGGGTCGTGCCCGTGATGTCGTTGCGGATCTCGTCGAGCGCGTAGCCGATGGCCAGGCGGGCGGCAATTTTGGCGATGGGGAAGCCAGTCGCCTTGGAGGCCAGGGCGGAGGAGCGCGAGACCCGCGGATTCATTTCGATGACGATGACGCGACCGTCGCCAGGGTGGACGGCGAACTGGATGTTGCAGCCGCCGGCGTCCATGCCGACGCTGCGGATGATCGCGATCCCGATGTCGCGAATGCGCTGGTACTCGCGGTCGGTGAGAGTCAGGGCGGGCGCGACGGTGATGGAGTCGCCCGTGTGAACGCCCATGGGGTCGACGTTCTCGATCGAGCAGACGACGACCGTGTTGTCGTGGCCGTCGCGCATGATCTCCAGCTCGATCTCCTTCCAGCCGATGAGCGACTCCTCAAGGAGCACCTCCGCAGTTGGGGAGTAGTGCAGGCCACCACCGGCGATGCGACGCAGGTCCTCCTCACCGTAGGCAATGCCGGAGCCGAGCCCTCCCATCGTGAAGGAGGGGCGGATGACAAGCGGATAGTGGAGTTCCTCCACCGCCGCCAGGCACTCCTCAATCGAGTGGGCGATGACGGAGCGTGCGACATCAGCCCCGGAAGCCTCGGCGACACGCTTGAACTCCTCGCGGTCCTCGCCGGCGGTGATCGCCTCGACCCGGGCGCCGATGAGCTCGACGTTGTACTGGGCCAAGACCCCCGCCTTGTGGAGCGCGACGGCGGCATTCAGCCCTGTCTGACCTCCGAGGGTCGGCAGGAGCGCATCAGGGCGCTCCTTGGCGATGATCTGGGTCAGCACCTCGGAGGTGATGGGCTCCACATAGGTTGCGTCAGCGAACTGTGGGTCGGTCATGATGGTCGCCGGGTTCGAGTTGACGAGGATGACCCTCAG
>WQYN01000144.1 GCA_009781225.1 Micrococcales bacterium
GCGACCCATCACCCCAGCAACCCGGGGCGCGGCGTTACTGGGCGCGGCGGTCGAGGCGGTCGATGTCGAGGAGGTCGACTCCGCGCAGGGCGACTTTGATCCAGCCGCGCGCCGCAAAGTCCGCGAGCGACTTGTTGACGGTCTCGCGCGAAGTGCCGACAAGTTGGGCGAGTTCCTCTTGGGTGAGTTCGTGAGCGACGTGGATTGCCCCATCACGTTCCTCGCCGAACCGGCGCGCCAGGTCGAGCAAAGCCTTCGCGACACGCCCAGGCGCGTCCAAAACGACGAGGTCAGCGAGGGAATCGCTGCTGCGACGCGTCCCACGCGCCTGGGCAGCGAGAAGGTGCCGGGCAACCTTGGGGTGGCGCTCGACCCAGGCGACCAGGGCCCTGTGGGAGAGGACGGCCAGCTCTGTCTTGGAGGCGGCGACAGCGGTTGCGCCGCGCGGCCCTTGGTCCAGGAGCGTGAGCTCGCCGACCATCTCACCCGGCCCAAGGACGGCGATCAGGTTCTCGTGACCATCGGTCGTCTTCCGACGGAGCTTGATCCGGCCGACCAGGAGGATGAAGGAACGATCCCCTTCCTCGCCCTCACGAAAAAGAATCTCCCCTCGCCCCAGTCGGCGCAGACTCATCGCCGGGACGAGTGATCGAAGAATATCTCTGTCTACCTCGGAGAATAGTGGGACGGCACGAACGGCATCAATGTCGATGTCCATGTAAGGCAACCCCCTTTGGTGCGATAGGTGTCAGGGAAAGAACAGACGACCGGAGGGACGCCCGAGGGCCAGCCGTCGCACTCCATGATAGGCGCGGATTCGCCGCTTGGGTCGGTACGGAGGTAAAAATCTCTACGATGGGAGCCGTGCCCACCGCGCCGCCGCCGCCTCGCCGCCGCTCGAAAGCCGCCCTGCGAGCCCTGGGCCAGGAGGTTTACGACCGCTTGGGCCGCGCCTTCCCCGACGCGCACTGTGAACTCGACTTCACCTCACCGTTCGAGCTGCTCCTGGCGACCGTCCTGTCGGCGCAGACGACCGACAAACTTGTTAATACCGTCACACCCCTTCTCTTCTCTCGCTACCCGGACGCCGCCGCTCTCGCCGTCGCCCGCCCCGAGGACGTTGAGGAAATCCTGCGTCCCACCGGCTACTTTCGCCAAAAGACGCGCTCCGTCATCGGCATCGGTGCCCTGCTCACCGCCACGCATGATGGCGAGGTCCCCCGCACCATGGACGAACTCACCGCGCTACCCGGCGTGGGGAGAAAAACCGCCAACGTCGTGCTCGGCAATGCCTTCTCCATCCCCGGCTTCCCAGTCGACACCCACGTCACCCGCGTAACCGGCCGTCTGGGCCTGACCGCCTCGCGCGACCCTCTCGTAATCGAGACGGAGCTCACCGCCCTCCTCCCCCGCAACACATGGACGATGGCGTCACACCGGTTGATCTTCCAAGGGCGCCGCGTCTGCCACGCCCGTAAGCCCACCTGCGGCAGCTGCCTCCTGGCGGATCTGTGTCCGACTGTGTCGGACTAAGCGGGCTGGGCGTTGCTTAGGCTGGCTTCTCCGCGGTGGGGGACTCGTCATCGTCTGCCGGTTCAGGCGGGGGACCGGTGAGGGCGGTCACCGTCCCTCGGATCGCGGCCATGGTCTTCTTGGGGCCGGTGACTTTGCGGAACTTGCGATAGGCGGCGTAGACAAGGGCGAGCGCGACCACAAGGAAGACCCCAGCGTCAATGAGGTAGGCGGCCCAGGCGGGAAGGCCGAGGGCGATGAAGACGTTGGCCAGGGCGATGACCAGCAGCAACGGGACCAACAGCACGGTGAACAAGGCGATCACCACGAAGGCGGCGCCGTGGCCGATGCGCTTGGCGTCGCGCGAGAACTCTGACTTGGCGAGCGCAGCGATGTCGGAGGTGAGCGCGGCGATGTCGTCGATGACCACCCGGGCCAGCTGGCCGATGGGTCGGTGCGCCATGGTCCTGCTCCTTTGTTGGGGCTTGACGTTCGTAGTGACCAGGTTAGCGCGCGTCGGCGCAACGCTCGTGACCTCGGATGGGTTCCCAGACATACAGAAGCGGACTGGCAGGGTATCAAGCGCGTGTTCTGTATGCCGAATACGGGGGTAACCGCCGGCCCGCCCTGTGCGTGGGCTGATCGAGCGTGGGTTCCTGCCGGTCCGCTCTGTTCAATGATCAAGAGCCTCCATCATGGACCGGAGTCGCCGCGATGTCAAGGGGGCAAGCCCGAAAAACGGCCTGGTGAGAATCGCTTTTAGCGAACACGAGAAGGCACACAGATACTTACATTCAACCACGTTTCTCGCCCGATGGGAAGCCCCCCAGGGTGGGGGAGGGTGACCGCGAGACGTCGATCCGCTCGGGGCGGAAGTTATCCACAATTCGCGAAACGGGCTGGAATTTGCCTCCCTGTTCGAGGCATCCTGTTGAGCATGTGGAGGAACGAAAGCAACGCACCGACCGACGTCGTGGTCGTGACATCGGACGAACGGCTCGCCGCCGCCGCGTCGCGGATCGCCGAGGAGGCGGGCTGCGGCGTTCGGATCCTGGACCAGGCAGAAGCCTTTGAGGGCGACGCTCCCGCCGCGGTGATTCGGGGCGTTGACCAGGGACCAGAGGTGGATCAGACCGTCGAGGCGACCTGGCCGGGCTGTCCGATTGCCGTCGCCGCGCTCGGCTCGGGCGGAGCCGGATTCCTCCTGCCTGACCAGGCCGACGACCTTCTCCAATGGGTGGAAGACCACACGCAACCGCCACGCAGAAACCCGCGCTGCGCCATCGTCGCTGCCGGAGGAGGTCTGGGCGCATCAACGCTGGCCGTGGCGCTGGCGCATCGGCTTGGCGACGCCGCGAGCCCGGGTGCGAGCCTCGTGGACCTCAACCCTCAAGGCACTCCCCTCGCGGCGATCGCAGGGACTGATCCCGCCGCCCCCGGCTGGGGGGAGATCCTCTCAGAGCATGTGGAAGCCCCATGCGCCGAACCTGGTGGGGTTTGCGTGGTGACCGGAGCCGCCGCGATCGCCCCCGACACCCCGATCTCCCAGCTTCGCCGCGCCATCGAGGGCATCGAGGCCACTCGTCCTAGCGCCGTCACGGTCTTTGACGCCGGAGCCGCTTTCCCGATCCCGATCCGCCGCCTGGCTGGGTGGTGCGATCGCGTCATCGTCCTGGCACATCCGCATCCCTCGGGGGTGGCGGCCCTGGTCCCGATCGCTCGGGAGATCGCGGCCGCCGGCTGCCCGTTGACCATCGTGGTGCGTCACGGCCGCGGGAAAGCCAACGTCACGGGCCTGCGCGCCCAGGTTCCCGCCGCCGACATCCTCACGCTGCGCGACGACCGCACCGCCCGCCACGCCACGGTCCACGGGGTCCCCGGCTGGGTCGCCTCCTCGGTCACCCAAGTCGCTGCCGCCCTCAGCCTCCCCTTCGCCTCCTCCCGCATCGGCGCACGATGGCGGCCCGCCGCTTCCGGCCCCACCTCTCCCCACGCTGGGCGCGGTTTTGACGATCCGTCGACGGGACTGGCGACCAGTTCTTCGGCTGACCCGGTGTGGCCCATCAGCTCCAGCGGGCGAGCTTCCGTCCCCGACCGGCGGGAGGACGCCGTGTTCGCTGCCCGCACCGCCGACTCGCAGGCAACCTGGCGCCGCCGCCGCGACCTCCGCCCCTTCCCCCTGACCCTCGACGAGTGGGAGGAGGGGTGGTAGGCCCGAAAGTGGCCACTCACCCCCCAACCGCCCACGCCCTCCTCGCTCTTCTCGCAGATCCCGAGATCACCGACGTCCTGGTCAACGGTCCTTCCGGTGTGTGGGCCGACGGACCCCAGGGGCTTCGCAAGGTGGCAATCTCCCTGGGTGGAGCGCCAGCCATTCGGGCCCTGGCCTGCCAACTCGCCTCACTGGGCGGCCAACGCCTCGATGACGCAAGCCCCGCCGCCGACGTCCGCCTGCCCGGTGGGGTCCGGATGCACGCGATCCTGGCGCCCATCGCCCGCGGCGGTCCCTTCATCAGCCTCCGCTCCCTGCGCCGCGACGCTTTTTCTCTGGACGAACTCGTCGAGTGCGGCACGATCCCGCCGCCCTGGGCAGGCTTGGTCGAATCCCTGGTCCGCGCCCGGGTCAACTTCCTAATCTCAGGAGCAACGGGCGCCGGCAAGACCACACTGCTCTCCGCGCTGCTCGGCCTCGCCAGCCCCGATGAACGGATCGTCTGCATCGAAGAGGCGGCCGAGATCTCTACCCCGCATCCCCATGTCCTGAGCCTTGAGGCGCGCCATGCCAACGCCGAAGGGCGAGGCGAGATCACCCTGACCGACCTGGTCCGCCATGCCCTGCGGATGCGTCCTGACCGTATTGTCCTTGGCGAATGCCGTGGCGCTGAGGTTCGTGAGGTGCTGACCGCCCTCAACACTGGGCACGAGGGATCAGCCGCCACGATCCACGCCAATGCCGCCGCCGATGTCCCAGCCCGCCTGGCGGCGCTGGGCGCCCTCGCGGGAATGGACGCCCGGGCCGTGGCCACCCAGACCGTCTCAGCTCTTTCCGCCGTCCTGCATGTCGAGCGAGCCCGAGACCGTCCCGGCGCTCGTCGCCTCACCCACATTGCCGCCATCGTCCCCCGGGGTGATGATGTGGCCGTCGAACCGGCGCTGACCTGGACCGCGAGCGAGGAGCGCCGGGGCCCGGGCTGGGCTCGGCTGGCGGCCTTGTGCGCGTGGGAGGCGTGATGGCAACGCTCGACCCGCTGATCCAGAGTCTTGAGGAGGCCGCGGCGATCGCCCGCTCTGGGGCGACGAGCGAGGCGGTGTGGGCAGGGCTCGACGGCGCGATCCAGGAGCCGTGGTCCCGTGCGGTCGACTCGATTCGCCTCCTGTCCCAGGAGGTGGGGGTCGAGGCCGCCGACCTTCTCGACGCCCTGGCCCGTTCAGCCGCCAGCGAACAGGAGGCGGCCGACGCCCGCGAAGCCGCGCTCTCGGGTCCCCGCGCCACCGCCCGTGTCTTGGCCTGGCTCCCTGTGCTGGGCCTGGGCATCGGCTGCGCGATTGGCGCCCGACCGTGGGAGGTGGCCCTTGATCGGGGTCTGGGCTCCATGATCGTCCTGGTGGGAGTGGGGCTCATGATGGCGGGCCGCGCCTGGACCAACGTTCTTCTGCGCCGCGCGAGCGCCGCGGATCACGATGCGATGAGTTCGCTGCTCACCCTCGAGCTCGTCGCTGCGGCGCTCGGCGCAGGCCTGCCCATCGCTGCCGCGCTCACCGAGGTAGGCCGCCTGGGATCCGGTCCTCTCGCCACTCATCTCGCAGAAGTGGGCGCCCGCCTGGCCCAAGGCGACCCCTGGGACCACGCCTGGTCTGCGTCTTCCGTTTGCCCGCGCCCGTCCGTGTTTTCCCCCAGTCCCGCCAGGACTCGCCGCCCCGCGCCCACCACCGCGCACGATGACGATCTGTCCTTTGCGGTGCGCCGCGCCTTGGGCTTGGCGTGGGAGTCGGGCGTCGCGGCGGGACCGCTGCTGCAGGGCGCCGCAGTCCGCGAGCGCCGAACCGCCCGCCGCCGAGCCAACGTTGCTGCTGGTCAGCTCGGCGTTCGCCTCATGCTTCCTCTGGGCCTCTGTTTCCTTCCGGCGTTTGTCGCACTAGGCCTAGTCCCCGTCGTCATGTCCCTAGCCTCCGGCCTGTTCTGATCCATCGCCGCCCCCCGCCCACCCCCCGCCCCCTTCCCCTCCCTACCCTCCCCCTCCC
>WQYN01000145.1 GCA_009781225.1 Micrococcales bacterium
AACGCACCACGCTTAACGCCGTCGCCTTGGCGTACCCGATCGGGCAAGGAGCCAAGCTGACGTGGACTTCGAGTAACCCGAAGGTCGCCAAGGTCAACGCATTAGGGAAGATCAGGGCTTTGAAGCCTGGCCGCACGGTCATCACCGTGAAAGCTGACAGTGGCAAGCTGGCTCGGATGAAAGTCACCGTGGTGGCCAAGGCTGTGAAAGCCAAGACCATCAAGGCGGCGTTGAAGTCAGCCGGGGTCCGGGCCTCAAAGACCGACAAGATTGTTGTCAAGCAAGGCAAGTCCCCTCGCCTTTCTGTTCTTCCGAACCCGCTGGGCGCCACCGTCAAGAAGATGCCGACTTATCGGTCCAGCAAACCCAAGATCGCCACTGTCGACAAGACCGGCCTGATCACCGCTAAGAAGAAGGGGAAGACCAACATCACCGTCACCCTCGCAGGAAAGAAAACCTCCCTACTCATCCACGTCATCTAGCACCGCGTACCCGGCTCGACGGAACTACCCAGGGCCAGGGTCCGCCATCGTGCGCGCGCTCATCATCCCAAGGGGGTAGGCACGCAGCCCGACGACCTGCGGCAGGCTTGGGGCTCGGTCACGCAAGACTCCAGGTTGATCTCGGGTCGTTTGGCGCATTACCTGCCCACGTGACGAGTCTCTGCTCTTCGAGCTTCTTCAAGGTTCGGGAGGCGGTCGGCCGGGATATGTCCGCCATCTCTGCCACCTGGGTTGTGCCGAGCGGGCGTCTGGCCTCGTACAGAGCGGAAAGTACCCGCTGAGCTGTGGGCGACAGGTTGGCTCGGACTGCCGCTGGGACTGGCTCGTCGAGCAGAGTGAGCCTTACTCCCATCGACGATTGTTGATAGATCGGGTCGGCAAGGCCGGCCTTCCGCATGTGCTCAAACATGCGGCGAATGCCCTCACCGAGTTCGCGAGCGATTCCCATGTCCGCCAAAACGCGGGCGATGCGCGGGTTGCGGGCGAACCGGACAACAGACATGGGGTTCCGTAGGTTCGCCAGCCCTGGAAAGCGTCCTGGGTTGGTGATCTCGATTCGGTCGGGGAAGATCTCGATGCGGGTATGGTCGCCCTGCATGGAGTACGAGCGGTGCGTGACCGCGTTGATGATGCCTTCCTCCCATGCCTTTGTCGGGATGATGGGGGTGTCGCGAAAAACACCGTCGTCGGCCAGACGTTGAAGGTTCGGTATCCATTGGGCGACGAGGTCGATCGCTTGGGTGATCTGTTGACCCACTGGGCCGTCAAAGCGCACATCGTGGCCGGCCATCAAGGTCATGCGGGAACCTGTGCCACGCTCTCGATCAGCGTACTTCAGCACCCGCACATGCGAACTGGGGAACAGCAGACCAGGACGCTCGGCGAACAACAGCCACAGAGCGACTGTCACTTTGCCGTCCTTGGTCAGGAGGTCTCGGGCATGGAAAGCCGATTCGACAGTGGCCGCTCCCAGCAGCCTCTGGTAGGTGACGCACGCTGACTGGTCCAGGTCGTCCAACACCGCGTCGACCGGTTGGAGGTCGAAGAAGGCTGAGCCGAGGTCATAGTCAAGCTCTCGCTGCTGGGCGTAGTTGAGGCGACGGGTTTCGTCACCGACGCGCAGGAAACACCCGCCTTTGGCCGTGACATGGACCGCGTCACCAGCTTCAACACGCAAGACCAGGACCGGTTTCCCAGCGGGAGATGCGATTTCTGAGACTGTCATCTTGACGGGAGGCTCCGTGTGGTCGAGCGCAGCTTGGCGGATCTCGTTGGCCCGCGTGGGGCTGACACCTTCGACAACGCCACCGTGAATGCCTACGACGAGGTAGCCTCCCTCGGCGTTGGCGAGCGCGACCAGTGCCGCGGCCAAGTCCTTCGCCTGAACGCGGCCCGACTTCCGGTCGAACCATTGGTCCTCTGGGAGGGCAACGAGAGCCTCGAGCGCCTCCTCAGTGGGCAGGGCCAGAACGCTTTCCACAGTCTTCCGCATGGCTGAACTGTATCATTTTGTCAGTCTGAGACAGTAGGTGATACAGCTCGTCTTCGCAGGGGCTGGGCGAACTGTATCGCCAACTGCATCAGCTTCTGATACAGCTCTGATACAGCTCCATGCCGGTTGACCAGCACATTCAGCCCTACTGTCTCATGAACTGTATCACCCGGTGATACAGCTCGACGGGTCTCTGAGCGTGCCGCAAGTGGACCAAGAGCGGGTGGATCTGCTCCCGGAGGGGCGGGCTGCCTCTCCCGACTGGGGAGTGGTCTCGTTGAATCTGGTGGGGGCTTTTCCAACGAGACCACTCCCCAGTTGACGATCAGGGGGGTCAGCGAGGGGCTCCCCTTCTGCTCCCCCTCGCAATCGTCACAGATGCTGGTTTGCGCGGCCTGCCTCTGATACTCGGCCTCTATCTGCCCTGGTCGCAGACCTGACCGTCGCGGAGGTCATCTCGCAGGTGCGCGGGAACCTGCATCTGTGACGATTGCCCTGATCCATCCCAACTGGGAGGTGGCTGTTGGCCGAAATCGAGGCTGCGGGACTGGCACGGGGTGGGCGTGACGGGAGGATGATCGACCGGACCCGGTCATTGAGGAGATCGCGGACCGGGTGCGAGTGACGGTCTTCGTTCGGAACCACGACCCTGCACTGCGGACTGACGAGCAAGAGCTCGATCTGAGTGAGCATCAAGTGAGCATCAAGTGAGCATCAAGTGAGTATCAACGGCCACCTGGGTTGTGCCGAACTGTATCATTTTGTCAGTCTGAGACAGTAGGTGATACAGCTCGACGGGTCTCTGAGCGTGCCGCAAGTGGACCAAGAGCGGGTGGATCTGCTCCCGGAGGGGCGGGCTGCCTCTCCCGACTGGGGAGTGGTCTCGTTGAATCTGGTGGGTGAATCTGGTGGGGGCTTTTCCAACGAGACCACTCCCCAGTCGGGGGTCGGCCCTAACACCGACGTCGGGAACCTCCCGCTCGCCGACGCTCTGATAGTCGCAGGTCAACGCGCCGGGTTGCGCTACAAAAAGGCCGTGACCAAAAGGCAGGTCACGGCTTCGGACCCGTGGCACGGCTTGGGCAGTGGCCGGCTCCGTGGGGCTGGTTGGGAGGGTCGGCAGCGGTGGCGGCGGGGGTTAGTCGGCGGGGCGGACTGGGGGGAGCGCCCACCGCACGTCACGGCTACGTCGTTGCGTGGTGGGGGAGACCAGGCCGCGTCGTTCCAGGCCTTGCAGCCGCCGACTGATGGCTGGTCGCCCCAGACCTGCGGCTTCTTGGAGTTCTCGGTTGGTCTTTGGCCCGGTCTCCAGGGCCGCGAGGATCACAGCGTCCGTTCCGCCGGGCGGCGGCAGGCTTGCATGCTGAACGGGAACCGGCTGGCTTTCGCGGGCCAAACCGTTACGAAGCTCGGCGACAAAGGTGCCGACCGTGGGCCGAAAGACCGGTGGCTTGAGCCCGGCATTGGCAAGCTCGGCGGCCACCAGGCGAATGCCGCTGCCTCGGTTCTCGCACAGCGGCCGGTTTGTCCCGGGCATCTGCACGCTCTCCAGCAACTTGGCCAAGACGGCGTTTCTGGACGATGACGCACTACCCTCCAGGAGGTCCGCCGGGCTGGCCGCTCCGTACAGTCCTCCGGGGTTGAGGAAGATGAGCCTGTCCGGGTACATCTCGACGCGGATTTGTGTGCCGTGGGCCAGGGGGTGGTAGTCGCGGTGCATGAGCGCATTGACAACCAGCTCGCGAATTGCCTCGATGGGGTACTCCCAAATGTCCTCGCGCCCGATCCCCACCATCACCGACCGGCGGGTCATGGACCGAGTGGCTACCTCGACCAGGCGAGCGGCCATCTCCGGGATGGGACCATCGATCGAGGCGTTTTCCAGGAAGCGTGTGCCGTCCGTCATCGGCCTGCCATCCGTGGTTGGGTAGGACACGAACGTGACGTTGAGCTGCGGAAAGAACTCCTGCGGATAGGTGCCAAGTGTCATCAGGCCGGCGAGTGTGACTCGACTTGGGTCGCCGCCGCGCGGGCAGACCCCGGCCATGCGCAAGACGTCCGTGGTCTGTGCGCGCAAGAACGCCGGACCCCGCGTGCTGCGAAAGCCATCAACGAGCCGATCGACCGCGTCTCGGTCTAGGTCCGCAACGGAAGCATCGGCAACAGGTTCGCTGTCGTCGCGAGGCGCCGCCAGGCGAGCGTGGTCTACCAGGGCATTTACCTCATCTTGCAGTGACACGGTCCCTCCTGACTTCGTGCGCGAGCGTCTCACACATTCTACATGCTACGTATCATTCTACATGCGTCTCATCATTCTGAGGAATCGCCGGAGCGGATCCTTGCTCTCGCCTGCGGCTCCAACACCGCCGCCGGCAACCGCCCACTCGCTCACGCTGTGATAGTCGCACGCCGACGTGCCGGGTCGCGCAACAAAATCGCCGTGACCAAAAGGCAGGTCACGGCATCGGAACAGTGGCTGGCTTGGGCGGTGGTCCGGTCCGTGGGCTGGCTGCGCAGGGCCGGCACGTTCGCGCTGGACTCGCCTGGTCGTGGTCGGGTCCGTGGGGCTGGCTGCGCAGGGCCGGCACGTTCGCGCTGGACTCGCCTGGTCGTGGTCGGGTCCGTGGGGCTGGCTGCAGCGAAGGGCCGGCACGTTCGCGTTGGACTCGCCTGGTCGTGGTCGAGTCCGTGTGGCTGGCGGGGTGACCCGGGGTGTGATGTCTCAGGACTTCGGTGACAGTCCTGTGTCGGGACTTCGGGGACACGTGATGCATCAACACATCGGTGACACTTGGCGGTCAGGGCTCTGACGGTTGGGCTTTTTTGTGCCGAGCCTCTGAAACCCCCGACTATCCAGCGGCGTAGCATCCGAACAAGTCCCCTTGAGCTGGACTCAGCTCCGGCGGACCACCGCTGCCTGGCGGACCACCTCCACACGGCGGACCACCGCTGTCTGGCGGTACATCTCCACCCGGCGACCCACTTTGGTCCGGCGGCCCGGTGGTGGCAATCGGTGTCACCGGCGGGAGGATGTCGGCGGCGGGTTCGTGTGCTTTCCCCAGGTCGATCAGCTGTTTGAAGGTCGGGTCCATGACCATCAGCCGCCATGGAGCGCTTCGTGCCATTCGACGTGAGGCTTCCACCCCCAGGGGGCCTTCACCTAGGACAAGGCCCGGGTTATCGGAGAGCCCCACCAAAGTCTTCAGGTCAATCGACACCAGCATCTGCGGCCCCGGACCAAAACCTCCACCACGCCGAGGCCGCGGAGCCTTCGTCCCACTTACCGTCTCATCGGCACCCGATGTGCCCGGATCACGCGAGGCGCACTTCCTGCAAGGCGCCCCCGCCACGCTCGATGTGCCCGCACCGTTCGACGTGCCCGGACTATCCGACGTACCCACACCGCTCGATGTGCCCAAGGAGCTCGCTCCCTCTGATCCACCCGCGCCCCCGGGGCCATCACCAGTTTGTTCCCGTTGCGCCGCTTCGCGTTCTTCAATCAGCCGAGGTAGACCCCGCTGTCCGGCAAGCAGCAGTTCCGCTGCCACATCAAACCGTGCCTGCCCCGGTTTCTTACCCCCTGGTGGCCGGTTCCCGCCAGCCCGGGTGACGATCGAATCGTGGATCTGAAGGACCTCCTCGAAAGAACCCACCAGCCGCAACGCGCCCACAGTCCGCTCAGGAGTGTCCATCGACACATACCGGCCCTCCACCGCTCGTACGTGAGCACGATCCGGAGCCTTGGCATCAATCGTG
>WQYN01000146.1 GCA_009781225.1 Micrococcales bacterium
GACGATGACGAACGTCTCCGACGCCAAATCCTCCGCCTCAGCAAGGTTCCCAGTGCGACGCAACAAGAAGCCAAGCACCCGAGGGTAGGTCGCGCGATACCACGTCGCGAACGACTCGGCATCAGCGCGGACAGCACTCACACCTAGATCATGTCGCGAGACGAAGCGATTGTTACACTCACTCGCCGTCGTCGTCCCAGAAGCTCTCACTCTCAAAGGTCACCGGAGACGGAGCCTCGGCGAGCAGACCGGCGGGAGGCGAGACCCAGGCGCCATCCTCGGTGATGACAAGGCTGGTGAGAGCGTTGCGGACGGAGGCAGGGTTCTTTGTCACGACATGGAGCGAAAAGGCGCCGGCGGGGGAAGCATGTGGTGCGGCAGGCCAGTCACCTGGCCAGGGTGGGCGTGACCATGTGCGCGAGGGGTCGGTGCCAGGAGTGGCACGGGGCGTCAGGGTAGGCTAGGTGGACTGGAAGGAGGCCGACTGTGACGGTGGTGTTGAGCGAGGAGCAGATTGATGAGGCGTTGCTGTTTGCCGAGGCTGTGCTCGCGGCAGCCGGACACTCCTACCATGACCCGGACCATGAGAAGGATCTTCGAGAAGCGGGGCGGGGCCACCTGAGCATCGACGAGGTGGTACGCCGGGGCGCAGAGCGGATTCGTTCTCGTGGCTGACTTGCCCGATTGGGACAGCTACTTCTGGCCGGGCTAGTCGAGGTCCGCGAGCCAGTCGCCGGGAGAGTCCTCGTCAGCGCCCAGCTCGTCTGGCGAGGCCCACGTGCCTTCTGGAGTCAGGGCCAAGGTGGCGAGAGCCTCGCGGAAGAGGTCCGCATTCTCTGTGATAGCGAGGACCGGCCCTGACCTGGTGAACAGGCGGGCCGGTCGTGGTGGCCCCAGCATAGTGGTCACGTCCACTCGGCGAGACTCACGCCGCAACCAGCTGGGTACGACGACCATTGGGGGGAACGGGAGGGGTGCGGTGGGAGGCGAGGCCCAGGCGCCATCCTGGGCGATGGCGAGGCTGGTGAGAGCGTTACGGACGGAGGCGGTGTTCTTGGTGGTCCGAGACGAACGTTAGGAGTACAGGTTTACTTCGCCGGGAGCATTGAACGCAAAGAGCGCGGCTGGCCGTTTGGCCCACTTGCCCTTCTCGGTCAGCTCCAGACTGGAGAGGGCCTCGCGGACAGGGCCTGGGTTGTCGACTACGGCCAGGAGCGTGAAGGTCATGTTCTCGTCTCCGAAGGCGGACCAAGAGGTCAGGGTCAGCCCGGGCACACCACCAACACCCTCGGCCCAGGCGTCCCAGGTGCTCTGCCGGTTGGGATAGGGGTCGACAAACGCTGGAGGCCAAAGCTCAGGGCCAACGCAGCCGTCGCGGGCACGCGTGTCCTCACTGGCCGGGGACTCCTCATGCTGTGCGCGAACGCAGGGGTGGTGCGACGCGCCACCTCCCTTGTCGTATGCCTCCATCTCCTCCCACGAGAACGTGATCGGTAGGTCGCCGTCGCTGGAATAGCTGTTGCGACCAGGCCCATCCCTGGTGAACTTGACCTTCTGGTTTGGTTTCCAGGAGAGTGAACGCGGGACCCGGTACCAGGACCGGAGAAGGACCGTGAACTCACGTCGGAGAGGGTGCGGCATCTCGATCGTGGCAGACGTTCCCCAAGGGGCATTTGTCTCTGTGACGCTGACCACCTTGGCGGAGATTGTCTCGGGAAGTCCCACGATGGGCCCGGCAGGTTGGTCGAAGTACGCGAACGGCGGGGGTGGCGGCGCAGCCCACGCACCTCTTGGAGTGAGCTCTATGCCCGAGAGAATTCCGCGGATGGTGTCCGGGTTCTCGGTCACCGCCAACAGAAAGAAAGTCCCCTCGTCGTCCTCTCGGGCGGATGCCGTGGCGAGGACCAGGCCGCTCTCGTCACGTCCGTTGATCTCCTCCGAACCGACGCTCGGAAACAAGTCAGGGCCAGAGGCATCTGTGAATAGGAGAGCTCCGAGAAAAGGGATAACGCAGTCGCCAAGGTCCTCTACGTCTTTGCCGTGTGTCTGCACACCTCCGCTGCCCAAGGACACCTCGTCCTCGCTGGCGCAGTTGCCGTCCGGGTCGCAAAGGAAGATGGGCCTCCATTTGGGTTGTCCCCACGTGAGCGCCGCATCTCCGAACCATGCGTCTTCGACGTCCGCAAGAGCGTATTCACTCTCGCCATACTCAATTTGGGTGAACTCGATCTCCTGACCTGACTCGATGAGGAGAGAGTGGGGATCCCCCAGCCAGGCCCGCACCACGATTGCATAACCGTCGAGAAGAGGGTGCGGGATTTCGAGCGTGAAGGAGCCGCCCCACGGAGTGCTTGACTGCGTGACGTCAACCACGCTCGCCACAATCGTGTCGGGGAGTCTGGCGGCCACCTCATCATCGAGGGCGTCGTCGACCCACTCGCCATCGGGACCCCATAGTCCATCGAGATCCTCCTCCCACAGGTCATCGCCGAGAGCCAATGAAAGCGCCGACCCAGCTCCGCCCGAGGTCGACAGGTCGTTTTGCGCGATGTGGTTCCCGGCGATGACGAGGACGGCTACCACGCCGACTGCCGCAGCGACAGCCAACGGGTTCCGGTGTCTGGGTCGTTTGGGACGCGGAGGGGGCCAGGACATCGGAGATGTTGCGGCGTCGGGGCGGGGCGGAGGAGGATTCGGCGTTGACTCTGTGGTATCCACACTTTCATTATGTCGAACGGTGGACGGTTGTTACACACTCTGCGCACCGGCATGTCTGTGCGTGTGGTGGATGGGGAGGCGCACCCGGTAGGCAGCGCCACGAGATAACTTGGAGACGGGGCGCGGGCGGTAAGCTGGAGGATTGACTGCTCAATGACTGGTGGCGGGATCCTCTTCGTTTCCCATTCCCCACGTTCCGCCTCCCCACGAGGGATAGGGGGCGTTGTCGAGGGGAGGTTTCGGAGGCGAAGACCATGCTCCGTCGGGAGTCAGTGCCAAGTCCGCGAGCGCCGTGTGGACTAGGTCCGGGTTCTCGGTGATGACTTGGAGTGTGAAAATCGACTTGCCTCGCGTGCAGTTCAGGCCGTGCAGTTCCGTCAGGGCTCCCACCAGGCCTGAGGCATCTCGCCCCTCGAAGGGTTCTCTTACCGCATACCGGCAAATGTTGTCCGCAGCGTCCTCAAGGTTGGAATAGTGCTCGACGTTGAGAGCCACGCAGGCATACCGTTCGATTCTGCTCCACTTGCCTGTTCCCATTGTCCCGTCACCGCAGGGGTCGTCCGATCCCTCGTCCCGTGTGGGCGGGAAATCGAAGTAGCTCCAGTTGAACTTGAACTCGGAGGCGCCTGCCAGGGTATAGGGGTAGTACCAATTCTTGTCGTCTTCCACCAGCTCGATCTTTCGGTTCGGTTCCAGTGGAAGCTCCTGCGGTGCCTCAAGCCAGGTCCGCGTCACAACCGTCAGGTCGTCACGAAGTGGGTGGGGCATTTCGAGGGTGAAAGACTCACCCCACGGGCTGTCCGATCGTGATACATCGACCACTTCTGCAGTTATGGTGCCGGGAAGGAGCACATGAAAGCCTGTCGGGTGTTCTAGATTTGCGAAGGGTGCGGATGGTGGCAGCGTCCAGGCACCATCTGGTGTCACCGCCAAACTGGTGAGAGTCTCGCGGATGGAATCCGGGTTCTCCGTCACGACTTGCAGTGAGTATGCGACAAAGCTCCGCTCCTCCAGGGGTCTGATCCATCTGTAATTGTCCGCCGTGGTGGCGATAATCAACCCGGATGGGTCGTGCCCATGGACAGGCCAGTTGTCCCAGTAGCTGGTATCGCTGAGGGAGGGTGTCACGCAGGCATCGAGATCCCGCACACTCCACAAGACCGAAAACCTGCGGTCATCCGCGAGAGCACAGGGCTCGCTCGCTCGCTCGTCGGCTGTCGTGCGCACCGCGGTCCTGTCCCACCTCAGCACAAGGAGTGGGTCATCGACAAATGTGTAGGAAGAGTCTCCGACACCGCCCTTGGCAAAGTGAACCGCCTGGCCGGACTCAAGGGTAGGTATGTCACTTGACCTAGGCCAGATCCTCATCAGGACTGTGAGATCGTCCCGAAGTGGGTGTGGCATTTCAAGGGTGAAAGAGTTGCCCCACTCTGCGTCTGACTGCGTGGAGTCGATCACGTTGGCTACGATCTGTTTGGGGAAGTCGAGAGTCGGGCCCGGGGGAAGGGCATCGCCGAAGGGGGCGGTCGGCGGGAAAGCCCAGATACCGTCTGGTGTGAGCGTCAAGCCGGTGAGGGACTCGCGGATAGCGTCCGGGTTTTCCGTAACAACCTGCACTGAAAAGCCACTGAGGTCGACCCCTGACGGGAACTCGGTTGGATGCGGCGTCTCCGCTGCTATATACAACCCCGACTCGTCTGGCCCCGCAAAGACGTCAGTCTCACCGTACTCAAGGTAGGAGGACTCTTCGTCCGCGAAAGTCAGGCCCCAGACGGAGGGCGTTACGAAGGCGTCGCAAGCCTCCGTGGACAACAAGCTTGAGTCCGTGTTTTCTCCTGCATAGATGCATGGTGCGGTTGTCGAGTCACCGATGAGTCCGCGTGACTTCCCTCCTTCCCATCCGATGGTGAGCCGCGGTTCGCCCGGACCAGAGCTGTGAAAGTTGTAACGGTCCTTTGCGGAGAGCCCAATCTCCTCACCCGGCCCCCAGGGAATTGAATGAGGCACACTTAACCATGCCCGCATCAGAACGGTGAGGTCATCCCGCAGTGGGTGCGGCATCTCGAGGGTGAAAGAGGTGCCCCATGAATCGGCCGACTGTGTGACATCGATGACAGTCACAGTGAGAGACTCTCGGAGGCGATCCCACCTGCGCGCTTCCTCGTCCTTGATGAAGTCCTCCGGGGACACGCTAGGTGACGGCTCAGCCGGCCGTGGCTTTTGCGGTTCCGGTGCGATGTGGCTTCCGACCACGATGAGGGCTGCGGCAGCGGCGATGGTTGCCAGGACCATGAGGGGACGTTGGTATCTGCGGCGTGGGGGTGGTGGGGTGTGGGGGATCTCGGTGGGAGTCGCGGGGGTCGGGGTTGGGCGGAGAACCGGTGTCGCCTCGGCATCCTGCGCGCGTAAGGTGCCCAGCAGGGCTTTGAGTTCACGCTCGGCACGGTTCGACAGGGCCGCCCCCGGGGCTTGGGGCGCCGGGTTGAACTGGTCTAGGAGCATCTTCATCGTCATGGCGTCACCTCCCTCGGGTTCAGCGAAGCTTCGAACAGGTCCGCCAAGGCACGGCGGGCACGATGAAGACGGACACGGACCGCAGCATGTGAGCAACCGAACAACTCGGCACACTCGGCCCCAGACAGGCCATCCCAGTGGTGGGCGATCAGCAACTCCCTTTGGTCGTCGGGCAGGCGATCCATCGCCTCGTAGAGACGGTCAGCACGAGGGTCGCCTTGGCCTGGGGCTGAAACAAACCCAGGCACCACACCGGTCGCGACCTGCCCGCTCAACTCACGGTACATGGTGGCGTGCCGTTGGGTGGCACGCCTCGCATTAGCCAACACGTTACGAGCGGTGGCGAACACCCACCCAAGGTGAGGGACGCCATCGTCCATCAAATTCCAGACGATGACGAACGTCTCCGACGCCAAATCCTCCGCCTCAGCAAGGTTCCCAGTGCGACGCAACAAGAAGCCAAGCACCCGAGGGTAGGTCGCGCGATACCACGTCGCGAACGACTCGGCATC
>WQYN01000147.1 GCA_009781225.1 Micrococcales bacterium
CAACGAAGACACGCTCAACACCCCTCCCCAAGCGACCTCACCACACCCACACCCGATTTCGCGATCAAAATACGTGAGGCACGCGGACACGTTTCGCGATCAACTTGACGTGAGGCAAGGCGGCCGGCCAGCCAGGCAATGCCGCACTGTGGGTCTGCCCCGTCTGTCCGTGGGAAGCCGCTGTGCAACGCGAAGGTCCGTGTCCATCACGGGTGGCGGTTTGAGGAGAAGACCTATGCGGAGCGTCGTAGCGCTCCCCGATCGCACTGCGAGCTGCTCAAAGCGCGCCGCGGGCCGGTACCTCACGAAGACGCCTCGCTACTGTGCCCTCGTAACCTTCGCTCGGCGTTGGCGCCACGGCACTTACGTTGGCCGGAGCTGCTGCCTACCGGTGTTCTGAATGATGCGGAGCAGGGCATTGCCTCACCAGGAGCACGGTGACTGCAATTGCCTCATGTTCTGTAGGGGAACGCTCAGGGTACCCGGTGCCCGCGAACAGGGCACTGGGTCCGCGTGATACGTTGGGCTTGTGAACCCGCTGGTGCAGAGTCGCTACCGCCTTGGCCGAGGCAGGGCGGGTGGTCGAACGGCTTGGCGGCGGGCTCTTTGGGCGGGTGCGTGTCGGAGGACGATTCTGGGAAGGGAGGCGCCCCGGTGTGGACTGTGTTTGTGTTGATGCCGTTTGCTGAGGAGTTTGATGATGTGTTTCACATCATCTTGGACTCGGGGCGGCAGGCTGCGGCGGACAACGGGGTTGGGGTGAAGGTGTATCGGGCGGATGAGATTGCTCAGCCTGGGCGGATCTCGGTGCAGGTGCTGGAGGCCATTCGGTCGGCGGATCTGATCATCGCGGATCTGACGGGGAGCAACCCCAATGTGATGTATGAGCTGGGGTTTGCTCATGCGCTTGAGAAGCAGGTGGTCATCCTCAATCAGACGATCAACGATGCTCCGTTTGACGTCAAGGACTTCCGGCAGATCATGTACGACCGGAGCAAGCTGCTTCGGGACTGTCGTCCTCGGCTGGTCACGGCGATCAACGCGACGATCAGCGCGGCTGGGAGCGGGGGCGGCTCTGGGAGCGGTTCCACGGGTGGCACTACGGGAGACTCGCTGGGCAACTCTGCTGGAGGCTCCATGGGGATCTCTGGGGGAAGCCTCTCAGGCGGCTCCGGGGGCGAGTTTGCGGGCAACTCCGCGGGAAACGCTGCGGGCGCGCCCAGGGGAACCGCTCGAACCGCAGCCGCCGTGGTGCGGCGGCCTGGGCCCGCGCTCTTTGCTGAACTCCAGGCTGTGCACGTGAAGCTTGAGATGGCTCGGAAGGTCTCTCACGACAAATCTGTGCCTAGGAAGCTGGGGGTGGAGCTTCGTGAGCTCGTCGATACGGTCTCGGTTGTGGGGAGGGTTGAGGACGATGACGACAGGTTCACTGCGGGGGCACTTGGGAACTGTGCGGTGGAACTTGAGCTCAGCCAGGAGTATGAGCTGGCGCGGAGTCTGTTCACCAGGGCGATTAGCCTCTTCCCTGACTATCCGGGGTTGAGGCTCCAGTACGCGGACTTCCTGTTTGACCAGGGCGAGGAGGAGGGTGCACAGGTCGAACTCGACAAGGCCAAGTCTCTTGACCCCTCTGATGAGAGGATCTCTCGGCTCGAGACCAAGTTCAGGGTCAAGTCCTCGGACGGGCCGGCGACCACACCGGAGATGCTCGCCGCCCTGCGCGCCACCTTCGAGGCCAACCCAGCCGCCTCCGAGACCGTGATTCCCTACTTGCTCGCCCTTGACGCGGACGGAGCCACTCAGAGCGACGAGTACGAACGCGTCTGCGAGGCCTGGGCAGCGGCCCTGCCAGCAGACGAGGCCTACATGGCCAAACGTGCCCTCGGCGACTTCCTCACCAAGACCGATGCCCCGCGCGCAGTCGAAATCTACGAGAGTCTCCTCGACTCCGATTCGCACATCCCGGACGATGAGCGGCGGGCGACCATGCACAATCTCGCGACGCTGCTCGCCCGCACCGACCAGGAGCGCGCGATTCACTACTGGACCACGGTCTACAACATGGATCGGACGGACTCCGTGGTCACGGCGAGCTTCTCGCAGAGACTCGCCCGCTGGGGGAAGCTCGACCTTGCGATGAAGGTCGTCAGCGGGGAGCCGATCTAGTCACTTCGTGGCATTGCGGTTCCTGCGGCGGAGCGCTAGGAACAGGAGCAGGAAGCCGGCTAGGAGGGCGGCGCCGGCGCAGCTGAGGAGGCTCATCGTTGCGTCGGAACCGGTCTTTGCCAGGTTGCCGGACGGGGCACCGGAACCACCGGAACCACCTGAGCTACCCGAACCACCACTGCTACCCGGCTGCGAACCGTCGATAGGTGTGGGCCGGGGGGTCACCTCGTGGGTAGGACCGGCCTTGCTGTCTTCGCCAGACTTCTCGTCGCGGTCGGGGACGACCACCGAATCGCCGGAGCCAGCAGGCGGCGTCACCGGCGGAGTCACACCCGGAGTCACAGGCGGCGTAACCGGCGGCGTCGGATCGACAATCGGCTCTTCCTCATCGGAGTCAACAAACAGCACGGTCTCGACACCGGAACCCACAACTGGCAGCACGCCCTCGCCGATGCCCTCGAGGGCGGCGAACACGGTGTACTCGCCGGCCTTCCTCGTGGTCAGCGGCACGCGGGAGATACCGGTGGTCGGGTCAGAGGAGATGACAGCTTGACCATCAAGAGTCGCAATAACCCCCGCGGGGACGGTCCAGAACCGGACCGGCTGGCCGGTCACCACGTTCCCGAAAGCGTCAACCACGGAGACCGACGCGTAGGACGTCTCCCCAACGCTCAGAACCGCAGGCGCGACAGACAGCTCAGAAGCAGGATCGGCTTGCCCCGCGACAAACACGGCCACGCGGTTCTCGCCCGGCTTCACAGAGACAGACTTCAAAACACCCTGATCCACCGAAACAGAACCCGCGAAGCTCCCGGCCCGAGTCGATGTGATCAACGCCGTGTACAGACCCGGAACACCCAGATCCTCAACGAACGCCCCAACAGCAGGCCCGACCGGCGCAAACCCGACCAAAGCCGGATCCAGCACCCCGGCAGCCGCCAGCCCCGAGATCCCCGTCCCGGAAGCGTCCGCCTACGAGACCGTCAGAGTCTGGGAGGCATCGCCATCGGCCACAACACCTGCGTGCTGGGAGACGGAGAACCACGTCGAAGCGCTGGTCACATCCACGGGGCCTGAGCGGAACTCAGCCACGACCTCACCCGACCCGACGGGCGAAACCACGCCGCCAACAACCGGAATCTCGGCGAACAGCGTGTAGAACCCGGCCCGCAGCGCCGTGAACTCAAGCTCAGCAACCCCGGAACCATCCGTCACAACGTTGCCGGACAACGGCAGGTCCAGCGCCGGGTCGGCAAACACCCGAACCGCCTGAGAGGCCACCGGGTTCGACTGCCCGTCGCGCACGGTGACCCGGACCTTGTGCAGGCCCACAGCCACGAGCTTCGGGTTCGAGGAGACCAGCTCCAAAACAGAAGCGGCCCCCGACGCCTGGTCGGAAACAAACAGAGCGCGGTCGTTCAGCACGCCGGAGGAGAGCGCCGCACCCAAGTCGTCATGACGCACCTCAACGAGCCAGCTCCCCGCCTTGAGCGACGTGACGGAAGCGCTGTACACACCCGCGCTCACCTCGTCAAACGCGCCCACCGTCGCGGGTGTGGCCTGGCCGTGCAGCGCGCCATCCTCGCCGGAGACCAGGTTGCCCAGCGCGTCGCGCAGCGTGGCGGTCACGGTGTGCGCGGCGATCCCGTTGGCGATCATCGCCCCCGTGGTCACCTCGACGCTCGACCTCGCGCCGGAGATTGCGCCCGGGACAAAGCGGATGGACGATGGCGATCCCTCCTGAGGCTCAACAACGTCGCCCACCGCAACGTGCACCTCGAACACCCCGGCATAGCGGGAGGTGATCAAGGCGGTGTAGTCGCCGTAGGAGGTGGCCGGGTTTGTGCCCTCGGTCCACGACCCGAGCACGGGAACCTGGCCCGACTTGGCGCCGGGGAAGGTCACGGAGATGACAGCCTCGGCGTGGTGAACGCGGGCGCCATTCGCATCGCGCAGACACACGGTGATCGAGTGGGCATCCACCTCGTTCGCGGTCTTGTCGCCGGAGGTGAGGACGTAGTTGGACTTGGAGGCAAGTGCGCTCGTCGTCCCGAACGGCAGGTCAAGATGGTCTGCTGGGTTAACAACGTCAATTGTCGGGGCCCCAACCTGGGAGACCCGGGCGCCAACCACGGCGGTGCCCTCGGTGGCCGAGGTGATCGACACTTCGGCGCGACCGGAATCATCCACCAGGATCGGGCCGGTCGAGGAGAGCGTCGCACCAGTCAAACCCGAAAGCAGGAAGGTGACGCTCGTCCCCGCACCCGAGACCGGGTTGTTCCACTTATCCGTCACCATGACCCAAGCCCTATGCGGGTCGCTGGACACATTCACCAGCTTGGTGAACGAATCCGTCCCGCCCAGAGTCGTGGTCGCAGCAGAGGGAACCTCAGCTGTGAACAGCACGATCCGCGATCCCGACCCATTCACAAGGCGGTCGGAGTTGGCATCGCTATCCAGGGCCGCAAACACCGCATACTCCCCCGCGGTCTGGCTCGTGAAGCTCACCCTCACCTGGCCGAACTCATCGGTAACACCGTGCCACATCAGCGGCGCGGGAGTCGTATCCGGGGTGGTCCACACGGTGACCGGATGCCCGGCAAAGAGGTTGTTCTGGTCATCGCGGACCGTCACCGTCGCGGTGATGAACTCCCCCACAGTCTGCTCGACCTGGGAGACAGTCAGCGAAGAGGTAACCGTGCTCGCCGGACCCGAGTTCGCGAAACGGGCAAGATCGTTCCCCAAAGCCAGAACCGACAACCCAGCCTCATCAATCGCAGCGGTTACAACATGATCGCCCTTAACAACCGAGGTCACTAGGGCCGTGTAAACACCCTTACCAGCCGGGACAAAGGGAAGAACCACCGTGGACTGGACAGCCTCAGCGGTCAGCCGCGCGGCCAGCCCGTCGATCCCATTGCCCAGCGCATCGCGCATCCGCACGGTGATCGTGTGAGCGGCAGTCCCGTCAGCCGGGATGCTCCCATCACTAACGGTGAAGTCCGACCGAGCCAGGGACACAGCCCCAGGAACAAACACGACCGAGGAGCCCTCGCCCGGCACAGCGTTCACAGCATGCCCAGAAACCGAGACGGAAACGGTCTTCGATCCGTCGCTATCCGAAGTCACGTCAGCGACGTAGCTCGACTGGGTCCCGTCCACAAGAGCAAACGACCCGACAACCGCGCCACCAGAAGCGCTTCCCACAATGAGAGCAGGATCAATGGCCGATGGCGCACCGACCTCATCAAACAGTGACACCATCACCTGGTGTGGGTTTGCATTGTCCCCCGCAACCCGCTCACCGGAGGTCACGGTGAAGTAGGAGTTCGAGGGATCAACGTCCTTGGCGACAAACGCCATCGGCAGCACCTTGACTCCAGAATCGTCGAGAACTGACATTCCCGACTTTCCGATCTTCGCGGAGACCAGAGCCAGTCCGACCTGCTTCTCCGAGCGAATCTGG
>WQYN01000148.1 GCA_009781225.1 Micrococcales bacterium
TCGGCGCTGAGGCGCTAGCGGAAGATGACGGTGCGGCCTTCGTTGGGGAGGATGCGGTGTTCGGCGTGCCAGCGGACGGCTCGGGCCAGGGCTCGGCGCTCCAGATCCTCGCCCAGAGCGACGAGATCCTCGATGGTGTCCGCGTGGGTGCAACGCTCGACGTCCTGCTCAATGATCGGGCCCTCATCAAGGACTGAGGTGACGTAGTGAGCGGTAGCACCGATCAGCTTGACACCACGGTCATGGGCCTGTGCGTAGGGACGCGCGCCCTTGAAGGACGGCAAGAAAGAGTGGTGAATGTTGATGATTCTGCCGCTCATAGCTTGGCAGAAGGAGTCGGACAGGATCTGCATGTAGCGAGCCAGGACCACAAGCTCAACCTCGTGGTCGGCGATGAGAGTCTTTAGCTGCGCCTCGGCCTCGGGCTTCGTGTCAGGCGTCACGGGGATGTGGTGGAAGTCAACGCCGTAGAACTCCGCGACATCGGAAAGGTCACGGTGGTTTGAGACAACACCCACCACCTCGATGGGAAGCCGCTCCTGAGAGCGCCGATAGAGCAGGTCATGGAGGCAGTGCGACGCCTTGGAGACCATGATGAGGGTGCGCATGCGCCGACCCACCACGTCCAGCTCCCAGGTCATCGCAAAGTCGGAGGCCACCTGCGTGAGGGCCTGCCGCAGCTCCTCGCCGTTGACGGATTCTGCTTGGACCCGCATGAAAAACCGGCCGGTTGACGGGTCGCCGAACTGCTGAGACTCGGTGATGTTCCCCCCGGTGGCCGCCATGGCCCCTGAGACGGCGTGGACAATCCCCGGTCGGTCAGGACATGAGAGAGACAAGACCCACTGGTGATGCTCGGCAGAAGGCATGGTGGAAACTGTAGCCCGAGAGCCTGGCAGCAGGGGCGCGGCGCCGCGCCCCTGCCCGCAGCCGAGCCGTAGACTGAGGAACCGTTCCTGGTCAACCCCAGCGCTAGAGGAGGTCGCACTCATGACACAAGGCCCGTCATCGTCCATGTTGCCGTTGGCGGAGGTAGATCCGCAGATCGCAGCGGTACTGGAGGGCGAACTTGCCCGCCAACGCACCATGCTCGAGATGATCGCCTCGGAGAACTTTGTCCCGCGGGCGGTGCTCGAGGCCCAAGGGTCGGTGCTGACCAACAAGTACGCCGAGGGCTACCCGGGCAAGCGGTACTACGGCGGCTGCGAGCAGGTAGACATCGCCGAGAACCTCGCGATCGAGCGGGCAAAGGCGCTGTTCGGGGCAGACTTCGCCAACGTCCAGCCGCACTCGGGCGCCCAGGCCAACGCGGCAGTGTTCACAGCGCTCATGGAGCCGGGAGAGCGGTTCCTGGGAATGCGGCTTGACCAGGGCGGACACCTGACCCACGGAATGAAGATCAACTTCTCCGGGCGGCTCTACGACGTCGTCGCCTACGGTGTCAACCCTGAGACCTGCGTCCTGGAGATGGAGGCGGTGCGCGAGGCGGCCTTGGAGCACCGGCCCAAGCTCATCCTCGCCGGGTGGTCGGCCTACCCGCGCCAGCTCGACTTCGAGGCCTTCCGCGCGATCGCCGACGAGATCGACGCGCTGCTGTGGGTTGACATGGCGCATTTCGCGGGCCTCGTCGCCGCCGGCCTGCACCCCAACCCCGTGCCCATCGCGGACGTGACCTCCACGACCATCCACAAGACGCTCGCCGGGCCGCGCTCGGGAATGATCCTCTCCCGCGACGCCGAGCGCTGGGGACGCAAGATCAACTCCGCTGTTTTCCCTGGTCAGCAGGGTGGGCCGCTCATGCACATCATCACAGCGAAGGCGGTGGCGTTGAGGCTGGCGGCCGGCGAGGACTTCCGCGAGCGACAGCGGCGCACGCTGCAAGGGGCGCAGATCCTCGCCGAGCGTCTCATCGCACCGGACGTTGCCGCCGCAGGAGTCTCGGTTCTCACAGGCGGGACGGATGTCCACCTCGTGCTGGTTGACCTGCGCGAGTCGGCGCTCGACGGACAGGAGGCCGAGGACCTCCTCGACGAGTGCGGCATCACCGTCAACCGCAACGCCGTGCCCTTTGACCCGCGTCCTCCGCGCGTCACCTCGGGCCTGCGGATCGGCACGCCCGCGCTCGCGACCCGCGGCTTTGGTGAGATTGAGTTCCGGGAGGTGGCAGACGTCATCGCCACGGCCCTCCGCGACGGCAAGACGGCCGATGTCGGAGCCTTGCGCGCGCGCGCCGCTCGCCTCGCCGAGGACTTCCCCCTGTATCCGGGGCTTGGCGAATGACCGCACGGATCCTCGACGGGACAGCCTGCGCGAACGCGCTCAAGTCCGAGTTGGCGACTCGCGTCCAGGCCCTGGTCAAGCGTGGGATCACCCCGGGATTGGGGACCATCCTTGTGGGGTCGGACCCCGGGTCGCTGGTCTACGTCGCGGGCAAGCACCGCGATTGCGCCCAGGTGGGGATCGCCTCGCTGCGCGTGGACCTGCCCGAGGAGGCGTCGCAACGTGAGGTGGAGGCCGCCATCGTGCGCCTCAATGAGGACGAGGCGTGCACGGGGTTCTTGGTGCAACTCCCGCTGCCGAGCGGGCTGGACGCGCGGCGAGCGTTGGGGCTGGTGAGCCCTGCAAAAGACGCGGACGGGCTGCACCCGGCGAACCTCGGGGCGCTGGCGCTCGCGGGGTCGGGGCCGATCACAACACCGCTGCCATGCACGCCGCGGGCGATCCTCGAGCTCTGCGCGCGCGGCGGGGTCGAGTTCGACGGCCGCGAGGTCGTCGTGGTCGGGCGCGGGCTCACGGTGGGGCGGACGCTCGGCCTGCTGCTCACCCGCCGCGAGATCAACGCGACCGTCACGCTCACCCACACCGGCACCCGCAATCTGCCCGCTCACCTGCGCCGGGCCGACATCATCATCGCTGCCGCCGGCGTGCCGGGCCTAGTTCGCGCTGAGCACGTCAAGCCCGGGGCTGCGGTTCTCGACGTCGGAGTCTCCCGTGTGCACGATGACGAAACCGGCAAGGCGCGGATCGTCGGCGACGTTGATCTTGGGGTGAGAGACGTCGCTGGGTGGGTATCGCCCAATCCGGGAGGCGTGGGCCCCATGACCCGGGCGATGCTGCTGGCGAATGTGGTGGAAGCCGCCGAAAGAGGGAAGGTGGTGCTTTGATGGCGGACGTTCCGAAGCTCGTGTGGAGGAACTGGCCGGCGACGTGGGGGGATGTTGTCCTGGGAGTCCTGGCCCTCGTGTTGGGCCGGTACGGAACCTACACCCATGGTCGAGGTGGCCACGGTGGCCTCGGGATTCCCATCGGCTGGGAGGGGGACGGGGTGGAGGGCGGTGCCGGCTCTCCTCTCGTCTTCGTTAGTCTGTGGGCGATCATGTTTTGGGCGGCCGCTTTGCTCTTCTTCTGGTCGGCTTTCCGCGCCAAGGTGACGATTGTCGAGGACACCCTCACCGCGCGGATGCGCCCGCTCTTTCGGCGGTCCGTGCATGCCGATGAGATCAGCTGCGTGACGCTCGGCGTCTTCGGGGGGTTTTTCCCTCACTGGAAGGACCGGGGCAAGGGGTCCATGGTCAGACCCGTCATCGTCCTGAAAGATCAGGGACAGCGCATCGGTCTGTACCCCCTGGGCTCCTACTCGGTCCTCGAATCGGGAGCTCCGGGCCCCAAGGAGGAGCCACGAGCCAGACAAATCGCCGACATCCTTGGTGTCCCCTACGTTGACCCCGCCGATATCGGCGCGGACTACCGCAGCGGGGAGGCGCAGGCGTCGATGACAATCACCGGTCCCACTCCGCGCGCAGGTCACTGAGGTACCCGGGAGGAAAGACCTCGGTGTACTTTCCGGCGGTTCCAGCGTTCGCCGGGGGTGAAACCGAGAGATGCTAGTCCTGCGGGCGCGTATCATGGGGCGACAAACACCCAGGTGGGCCCACCCCTCGAGTCCTGGGAACGCTCCCCGGCGATGCTGTTGGTGAGCACAGTGGAGGCTGCTGAGCAATACTCGGCCGAAAGCGAGGTTGGACGATGGCGACGACAGGTGAGGTGGAGTTCAAGGACCGGTCACACACCAGGGAACTCGTGGGCCTCGGAGTGGCCTACGCCGTCATCGGTCTGCTGGTCGGATCCCTCCTGGTGATGAGGAATGACGATGGCTTGAGTCCTCTCCTGGATGGGGCGTGGGACCGCGATGCCTTCTTGAGGCTGTTGACGGCCGTCGTCTGGTGGGCGTGGGCGTTCGTTGGGTTCAGAGAGGTTCGCAGCGCAAAGGTGACGGTCTCAGACGGCCTCATCACCGCGCGACGGGGAGCACGGAGCGAAAGAACCTTCGCCGTCGATGAGATCAGCGGCGTCTCGCTGGGCGTCTTTCGTGCCTACCGCCCCCGGTGGGAGGAGCAGGGCAAAGGACCGATCGTCAGACCCGTCATCGTCCTGAAAGATCAGGGACAGCGAATCGGTCTGTATCCCCTTGGCTCCCACTCGGTCCTCGAATCGGGAGCTCCGGGCCCCAAGGAGGAGCCACGAGCCCGACAAATCGCCGACGTCTTGGGCGTCCCCTACCTGGATCCCGCAGAAAGCGCTGCCGCCACCGTTGCCAGCGAGGCAGACGCCGTCGCCAGGTAGGCGCCAACTCAAGGAGGCATCGCCCTCAGCGCCGATTCCACGTCGTCTCCTACATAGCGCGGGGCGATTCATGTAGGAAACGGCGTTCAATCGGCCTCGGGGCGGGGGTGGGGGGTAGGGTGTTCGCCTCCGAACAAGGCTCAGCCGAAAGCGAGGTCGGACGATGGCGACGACAGACAAGGTGGTGTGGAGGAACTGGCTGTGGACGGGGTGGTACACCGCCATGGGGGTCATGACGGCTGCGACCGGCTTCGTGGGCGTAGCCAACGACTTGTCTCGTCGCAATGGGGATTCGGCCATCGAACTCGGTCAGGTGGGGAGCGGCTCAGATCCCGCGGCCTTGATAAGGGCTTCCACCGTTGTCTGGCTCGTCCTGGCCCTGACTTGGTTCCTCCTGGCCCTGTCTCAGAGGGCAACCTACGTCGACGGCGTGGTCATGACGCGCCGGGGGTTTTGGAGAAGGCGCGCGGTCCGCGTTGAGGAGATCGACCACATCACTGTGAGCGTGTTCGGAGGCCCGGCCGAGTGGAAGGACCAGGGCAAGGGGACAGCTGTGCTACCCGTCATGGTTCTGAGGGATCGGGGAGAAAGACTTGGCATCCATCCCCTGGGGTCCGGGACCGTTGACGGCTGGGGACCTCCAGGCGACAAGACAAGAGATCGGGCAAACAAGATCGCCGACATCCTCGGTGTCCCCTACGTTGACCCCGCCGAAAGCGCTGCTGCCACCGCAGCCAGTGGGGCGGATGCCGTCGCCACGTAGGTGAGCACCCGAGGAGACGCCGCCTCGGTGCCGCTATCGGGTCGGTTCGCTGAATTGTCGGGCCAAGAATTCAGCGAAGTGACCTTCTCGCGGGGATTGGGGGGTGCGAAGGGGCGCTTAGTGGGTCTGGGCTTGGGGGGTGGGGGTGGTGCGGCGGCGGGTTGAGGGGATGAGGAGGGCGCCTAGGGCA
>WQYN01000149.1 GCA_009781225.1 Micrococcales bacterium
CCAGAACGGTGGCTGGCTGTACGTGCGAAGAGGCAACCTTGGCATCGGCGTGTGGGTGTTCAGGGTGGACGGCCAGCGCAGCAGCTTTGATCAAGACAAGCGGCTCGCCACGATCCTGCTCACGGAGTTGTGACACGGCCGACGTCAGTTGAATAGCGCTGAATCAAATCGATCGTCGACCATTGCAGCCGCGCCGGCGGCCCTGCGAGGGCTGCAGAAGTCCCCGTCGAGGGGCAGGGATAGGCAGGTTGTTACCTATCCTGACCTGCATGTTTGTCCTACCGGCGAGGGGGGTCGGGGTCTGCTAGCGTCGTGCGCAGGGAGAGGTGCGAGAGCGGCCGAATCGGACTCACTGCTAACGAGCGATTTGTCGCCCGCCTCTGATTGCCGGTCGTAGCCAAGCAGTGCCGTTCAGCGTCCTGACCTGCGACTTTACGACAACGCCTTGTCGCCCCTCGTCGCTCCGGCTTGCCAGTGTTCGCTGTGGCTGAGCCGATTCTGAGCCGATTCTGGGCGGAGCGATCGGACTCACACCAAGTGATTCAGACAGGGAATGCTCGGGGTGGAGCCTCGTGCTCAACACCCGTCGAGACCGTTCCTGCCGTCTCGACGTCTCGGGTCCCCTAGCCCCCCTCAGGCGTGTTTCGTGCCACGCGCCCCCGTCGAGGCATGGTCTCTCGCCCCGCCAGGCCCTGATCATGGCTTCCGCTGGTGTTCGTCTCACCCGGCACGGCCCATGGAGACGTGTGCTCCTCGAACCGTCGTGGGGTCGAAGCTGCCTGTGATTAGATTCGACTTGTGCTGATCCGGCGCGAGCGCGGGACATGGAGGCCACCTGCGGTGTCCAGCTTCGTTCGTGAGGGCCTCCTCCAAGCAATGCTGGCCGAGTCACCCGACTTGCTCGAGCTCGGCGAACCGGTCGCGGTTGTGAGAGAGATGAGGGTGCCGGGGGTGGGCAAGGTTGACCTTGTTGCGGTCGGCCTCTCCGGCCAGATCACGCTGATCGAGTGCAAGCTGGCAGAGAACCCCGAGATCCGGCGTAGCGTCGTGGGTCAGGTCTTCGCCTACGCAGCCGGTCTCTGGGCACGGAGTTATGACGAGTTCGATTCGCTGTTCGCTGCCCGGACCGGACGCAGCCTTGCCGCGGCAGTGGCAGAGAGTGCGGGCGTCCAGGAGGACTGGGACGAGGACGCGTTCCGACGGTCGGTTGGCGACAAGTTGGAGAAGGGTCAGTTCGACCTTTTCATAGCGGTCGATGGGATCACCGACGAGCTCAAGCGGGTCGTCAGCTATCTGAACGAGCACACCGTCTCGGAGATCCGAGTCCTGGCGCTGGAATTGGACTACCGAGCCGATGACGACGTCGAGATTCTTGTGCCGAAGCTGTACGGCCAGGAATCGGCGACCCGGAAGACCAGATCGTCAGCCCGTGGTATCTGGGATGAAGAGTCTTTTTTCGGGGCCTTGGCCCAGGAGTGTCCCGAAGGTGAGCCCGTGATCCGGCGCCTCTATGATCACGCGGTCGACGGTGGCGGCGACATCTCCTGGGGTGGGGGCGTGCGACCATCCCTAACCGTGTCCCTGACCGTCGGCACCGTTCGCGCGGCGGTTTGGAGATGCAGAACGGACTCGCCACCGAGGTGGGTGCTGCTCTTCGACTGGATGCAACGGCGGGGGGTCTCTCCAGAACGGATGCAGCGACTCGTGAATCGGCTCGGAGAGATTCCCGGCGTAGCCGATGAGCTCAAGGGTGCCGAGGCGTCGGGGTGGCGGACGCGGAGCCGCATACCGGTCTCCTTTCTTGCTACTCCTGAGGCCGGCGACAGAGTGGTCTTCGCCATCGAAGAGTTTCTCGACGCTCCGCACTCGAATGTCGATGGCTGAGTTATATACGAATGTCGATGCGCGGGCGACGAAAACAATAGCGTGGCTGGCATCACCGGAGACGGTGCTCGCCGTTCCCGTTTATCAGCGGCACTACCGGTGGACTGTTGCAGTCGGCGGGCGGCTACTTTCCGATGTGCGACAAGTGGCAGACGCCGATGCCACGCAAACACACTTCATCGGGTCAATCCTGGCGAGCAGGTCGGTCGAGGACGGTGACGAGCTATTGACGCTTATTGACGGCCAGCAACGCATCGTCACGCTTACCCTGCTTTTGGCCGCCCTGCGCCAGACGGTCCGGGAAACCGACCCGGGCCTTGGTGAGCAGCTGACCTCGATCCTCGAACACCCTCGAATCCGAGGCCGTACGCGGGTTCGTCCGCACCGCAGCGGTTTGGTTGTCCTCGATGGCCTGGTATTTGGCCGCCCGGTGTCGGTCACCGACGAGGCACGGACCTTGTATGACGAGAACTACGCGTACTTCCTCGAAGAGATCTCGCATGACGCACCCCGGGTGTGGAAGGGCCTGCAGCGCCTGGAGCACGTCACGGTAGCGCTCAAGGAACACGCGAACCCACAGCAGATCTTCGAGAGCATGAACGCTACTGGGGCGCCGCTGAAGAGTGATGAACTCATCCACAACTACGTCCTGATGGGGTTAACGCACGACCAGCAACTCGAAGTCGAGGATGATGTCTGGACGAACATAGAGGCCAACACGGGCCAGCTCGTGGAGGAGTTCTTCCGCGACTACCTGGTACTCAAGACGTGGCGTGACGACCACTTCAAAGGTGAGCGCGGTGTCTACGACGTCTTCAAGGAGCAGTTCACCACGCTGACATTCGAGCGCTTACGTGACCGGGAAGCTCCGGAATGGCTGCGGTACTCGGCAATCTACCGCTTGCTACTCGCGCCGGCCTCGGAGCCAGACACCGAGCTCGCCCGCGAGCTTCGCTACGTAGGGACGTTCGGCCGGTCGATGTATCCGCTGCTGCTAGGTGTCTACGACCAGTTCCGTCTCGGTGCAGTCACCAGGGCCGAACTACTGGAGGTGCTAGGGCTACTTCAGTCGCTGTTCATTCGCAAGATGGTTGTAGGTGAGAGTCGCGACGGTCTTATCGCGAGACTGTGCAGAACGTGGGGAAGGTCGCGGAACGTGGATCGGCTGCGGGCCGACATCGCCAGTCGGACACCGAGCGATGAGCGCGTTCGAAGCGCCCTGCTGTACCGCCTGCCGCAAGCCGGCTATGTGCTGTCCCGTCTGGACGACAGAGACAACCTCGACGGTGTCGAGATCGAGCACATCTTCCCGGTCGCTCCGACTTCGGCCTGGCGGGGATGTGAAAACGACAAGTCCTGGGGAGAACGCAGCGAAGAGGAGAAATCCCGGCTGCGCGAGCTACTTAACACCCTGGGTAACCTCACTCTGTTGGAGCAGCCACTCAACGCCGGAGCCGGAAATCTCTCCTTCCACAAGAAACAAGAGGACTACTACAGCCGAAGCGGAATAGCGGCTGTCCAGAAGCTGACCACTCTCTCTTGCTGGGGAGCGGCCGAGATCCTCGAACGGACCGCAGAGCTCACCTCCAGCTTCCTGGAGGTCTGGGCCCGCCCGCCCATCGCAGGGGTTGATGGTATCGGCCATCTGATCGGGATTCTCGACGTCCCCAGGCGCCCCGGCTATTACCCGGGCTGGGCGACAGAGTTCGACTACGCGATCTTCCGGGAAGAGATCCTCGAAGTGCGAAACATTAAGCAGCTGTACTTCCAAGTCGTCAAGCGCCTGCTGGAGGAACGGTACGACGAGGTCTTGACATTCAATCGCGGAACACTCAGGGCCGTCGCGGAGCACGCACAATACGAGTTGATCGCTCCAGGGCTCTACGTCAACATGGCCATATTTCCTCAGTACCTGCTGAAGGAACTCCAAGATCTCCTCGACGATCTTGACCTAGCCGATACCCTCCAGGTCAAGTTTTCTGCTGACAGTGCGGACGAGGATGCTGGCGAAGCCCTTACGGAGAATGACGACGAGGCGGCCGACGACCGGACGCGGCCGTAGGGTGGGGGCACTGCAGAGGTCGGGCGACGTGGAGCGCAAGGATGCGGGCTCCACGTCGCCTCGCTGCTGGAGCTGCCAGAGGTGAGCATGCTCCGTGCCTTGGTGTTCTGGGCAGCATCCTGGGGATGTCGGAGGTGACAAAGCGAGCCACGCCGATTCTGGCCGATTCTGGGCCAAGGTGATCGGACTCACTTGATGTGATTCCGTAGACCAGTGCGCGTACAAGGCCTTCGCCTAGTCGTCCCCCGCCTCGAAGTCGTTCACGACGCGGGTCTCCAGTCCAAGGGACCGAGCTATTCGATCGAGGAACTTGGTGGAGGTGAGGAACCACTCCGCCCCACCTCGGATCGTGCGGCTCGACGCGTGGTCAGCGTCGCGCAGCCATGAGTGGAACGTTCGTTCGGCGTGGGCTGACGCCTCGGCCGGATAGATACGCAGGAGAATGGGGTCTTCGGGAAGGGCAGTGAGCCGGCCCTGAGATTCGGCCCGGTAGTGGGCGTCCACCGCGGAGTGACCGACCTTGAGCAGGGTTCTGCCCGACACCGGGTCGTATGGGTACCGCAGATAGTGCGGGAGGGTATAGACGTAGATGCCTGGTACCTGATCTGCCTCCGCACTGGCGGTGGCTACGACGGCGTCTTGGACCTCTTCGGTTTGGGCAGTGCGGTCCTCGGCTCGGGACATGATCAGGGACTCTTGCTCGGTAAGCGCAGTTCGCAGTTCGGCGCTGAGTGGTTTCGATTTGAGCCATGACCTCACCCGACGGCCCGCGTTTTGCGCCACCGATGGACTGGTTGGGATCTCTCCGTCGCGAAGGACTCGGATTAGCGTGCGGTTGTTAGAGACCCAGCCGGTGGTGGCGGTGCCTTCTGCTTCCATCATTTGTTGAGGGGTGAGACCCTCCTTGTCGTAGCGCCAGGCAAGCCCCAAGACGGTGTCGTCGTCGTCGAGAAGCGCCTCGACCTCGGCACGGCGATCAAACGGTGTCGGCACCTCAGGTCCCGCCGGTGATGTCTGCAGACTTCCGGTCATTGCTCCGTGCTCGATTGCCCGCGGACTCACTCAGCGGAGGCGCCGCGTTTGCGCGCTTCACGGTAGATCTCATCGCCGTACATGTCTCTGACGAAGCGGCGGAACTCGGGGTCGTCGAGGATGCGGCGGAAGATGGCATCGTTGTCGTCGTTGCGGCTAATCACGGTCTTTAGGAATTTGGGATCGAAAACGAGCCGGAAGTTCTCAAAGGTGTTCGAGCGCGCCTGGTCGACGATGTCAGGGTCATCGAGGAAGTCAGCGGCAATCTGGTCGAAGAAGAGCTTGTCGGTGAGGGTGAAGTCTGTACCGAACCGGTCGTTGAGTGTGCTGACGATCTGTGAGAGCGGCTCCAGCGGCTGGTCGCCGGTGGGACCGGTGCCGCCGCCGGGCCGGTAGACCACTTCACCCCCCTCGTCCTCAAGGGTAAGCGAGCCGCTGGTCTTGGCCTCGGTGCGGAGGTGAGTGAGCTCGACCTCAGAGCCGAGATCGAGGCTTTGGACGGTGCCCTCGTCGCGTAGCAAGAGAGCGAGGGCCCGGCAGTACAGGTAGTCCCGTTCGAGCTTGGTGTCTCCGAAGGAGACCACCTGGGAC
>WQYN01000150.1 GCA_009781225.1 Micrococcales bacterium
AACCCGCGACCTATTCATTACGAGTGAATCGCTCTGCCGACTGAGCTAGGGCGGCCTAGCCAGGGCGCAACAGCCCCAACCAAGGGGCGATCTTAGCACGGGGGTCTTGTCCCCTAGTCCGTGCAGGTCAGCCCGTCTTCAGGCACAATCCCGTCCACGAGGAACGCCTCGATCGCGTTGTCGATGCACCTCACGCCGCCGCCGACCGCCGTGTGCCCCTCGCCCTCATAGGTGACGAGCACCCCTCGGGCCAGCGAACGCGCCAAGTTCACCGCGTTCTCATAGGGCGTCGCCGGATCCCCCGTGGTTCCAACGACCACGATGGGCGGCGCGTAAGGCGCAGTGATCTCCTCCGGTGCCAGCCGTGCCGGGTAGGGCCAGACCGCGCAGTTGATCGACCCGTACCGGGCAAACTCGCCGAACAGCGGCGCCATGTCCGTCGCCTCAGCCTCGGCGGCATCAAGAGCGGCGCGGCGGGCGTCCACCGGCTTGTCGAGGCAACTGATCGCCGCAAAGGCGTCCATCATGTTCGACTCAAACGCTCCCGTGTCGTTATCCCGCTGGTAATAGGAGTCGGCGAGGGCCAAGAGGATTGAACCGTCGCCATCGTTCATCGCCGCAGCAAGACCGTGGGTGAGGACGACCCACAAGTCCTGCGAATACATGGCGGTGAGGACCCCCGTCGCCGCCTGGACCTTGGTGAGCTTTCGAGCCTCGTTGCTTGTGGGAAGCGGGTCGTCGCTCCGCGCATCAATGAAGTCCTTGATCTGTTCCATCGCGTCCGTGACGCGTCCCGACAGCGGGCACGCCGACTGCGTCATGCACGTCTCCACGTAGGAGCTCATCGCGCGGTCGAAGCTCGCCATCTGCAGCGTCGACTCCTTCTCGGTGGGCAGCGTCGGATCGACCGCCCCGTCCAAGATCAGCCGCCCCGCCCGGTCGCCATACTCCTGGGCGTAGAGCGATCCGAGGAAGGTCCCGTAGGAATAGCCGACGTAGGTCAGGGTCTCGTCGCCCAGCACCGCGCGGATGACATCCATGTCCCGGGCCGATGACAGCGAGTCGACATACCCCAGCACCTCCCCCGTGTGCTCCCGACACTCGCGCGCGTAGGCCCGCATCACCCGGTGGGTCTCGATGATCGCCTTGGTGCCCGGCGGCTCGGGGAAGAACTCGAGGAACTCCCCCATGTCCTCGTCATTCATGCAGGTCACCGGGACGCTTTGCCCCACCCCCCGCGGATCAACGCCGACGATGTCGTACCTCGCGCGCACCTTGCTCGGCATGGTGCTCGCGAGGTACTCGAGGCTGTCGATCGCCGAGGCGCCCGGCCCGCCGGGGTTGATGAGCAGCGATCCGATGCGGTGTTTCGTGTCGCTCGCCGGCACCATCGCGAACGTGACCACGATCCGTGGCCCGTCCGGCCGGCTCCAATCCATCGGCACCTCGACGCTCGCGCACTGCAACCCCGACCCCGGGCAGTCATTCCACTCGAGCCCTTGGGTATAGAAGTCCTGGTAGGCGGGGCTGTTCTGGCCGATGGTGGGGTCCGTCATCGTCCGCGCCGTCCCCGGGGAGGCACTAACCAAGCTCCCCGTGAGGACGATGGCGAGTGTTGCGGCGAGCGCAAGCCGCGCCGAAGGCGTGGGTCGGGTCAAGCGAAATTGCGGCATCCCACCATCCTTCCACGGCCAACGCCGTCCCTGTAGCCGGAGACCCACCGTCGACGGACCACTGGGACGAGGAAGCGGGCGGTGGGGGCTGTTATTTGCAGGTTAGGCCGTTTTGGGGGACTGTGCCGTCTACTAGGAAGGCCTCGATTGCGGTGTCGATACATTTGACTCCGCCGCCGAAGGCTGTGTGGCCTTCGCCCTCGTAGGTGACTAGGACCCCTTGGGTCAGGGAGCGGGCTAGGTTCACGGCGTCCTCGTAGGGGGTTGCGGGGTCTCCGGTGGTTCCGACTACCACTATGGGTGGGGCGTCGGGGGCGGTGATCGGGCCGGGGGTCAATCGTGCGGGGTAGGGCCAGACTGCGCAACCGATCGAGCCGTACTGGAAGTACTCGCCGAAGAACGGAGACAACTCCGTAAGCTCTTTCGCGGCGGCGTCGAGGGCGGTGCGGCGGGCGTCAACCGGATGATCGAGGCAGTTGATCGCCGTGTTCGCGACGATCATGTTGGACCGGAAGGCCCCGGTTTCCGAGTCGCGCTCGTGGTAGTAATCGGCGAGGAACAGGAGCGTTGTCCCGTCCTTGCTGTTCATTGCGCTATCGAGGGCGACGGACAAGTTGGTCCACCAGTCCTCGGAGTACAAGGCCTCCAGGATCCCGAGCACTGCCTGGTCCTCGGTGAGCTTTCGGTCACCAAACCCGGTGGGAAGCGGCTCGCTGGCCAAAGTGTCCAGGAGGTCGGTGATCTGCGCCATCGGCCCCTTGGCGGTGGTTGACGACAGTGGGCAGTCGAGGTGCTCCACGCAATCCTGGATGTAGGCCCGCAGAGCCCGATCGAAGCTCTCCATCTGGAGTGCTGACGCCTTCTCGGCGGACAGCGTCGGATCGACTGCTCCGTCGAGGACGAGCCGTCCGGCTCGCTTGCCATACTCCTGGGCATAGAGCGCCCCGAGGAAGGTCCCGTACGACCAGCCGATGTACGTCAGGGTCTCCTCACTCAGCGCCGCGCGGATGACGTCCATGTCACGGGCTGCGGACAGCGAGTCCACGTATCCGAGGAGGGCACCGGTGTTTTCCATGCACGCCTTGGCGAAGTCGCGCTCGGCTTTGTGGTACTCGATGATCGCCTCGCCACCCGAGGCTTCGGAAGACGCCTCCAGGTATTCCCCCAGTGCCTCGTCATCGAGACAGGCAACCGCTGAGCTGTGCCCCACCCCGCGCGGATCGAAGGCGACGATGTCGTACCTCTCGCGCACATTCTCCGGCATCCCGCTCGCAGTGTCGTCGAGGCTGTCGATCGCCGAGGCCCCCGGTCCACCCGGGTTGAAAAGGAGTGAGCCGATGCGTTTGCCCTGGTCTTTGGCCGGAAGCATTGAGAGGGCGATGGTGATGCGCAGCCCTTCCGGTCGGTTCCAGTCCATCGGCATTTCAAGAGTCGCGCAATGAGGACCGGGCCACGAACACTCCCCCCACTCGACCACCTGGGAGTAGAAGTCCCGGTAGGCCGGGTTTTCCTCACCGATGGGGAGGTCGGTGGTCATCCGGGCCGTCACCGGGGCGGCGGCGACGGAGGCGCCGGGGGTGAGGTCCGTCATCGTGCGCACCGTCCTCGGGGCGGCGGCGACGGGGTCGCTCGTGGCGAGGTCCGTCATCGTGCGCACCGTCACTGGGGAGGCGGCGGCTAGGGTGCCGGTGAGGAGCAGGGCGAGGGTGGCGGCGAGGGCGAGTTTCGCGGAAGACGCGAGTCGGGCCGTTCCGAGTGGCGACATGGCAATATCCTTCCATGGGTGGCGCCGCTGCGGTTCCACCGCTGACTGACACGTGGAAAGGACCACACACCATGAAGTACGTCTCCCTGAAGGGGATTGACCAGCCAGTTTCCGCCATCGTCCTTGGGATGATGCGGATCTGCGACAAGACGGACGCTGAGATCCGCGACCTCGTCGCTGCGGGGCTCGACCGCGGGGTGACGATGATTGACCACGCGGACATTTACGGGCCGGAGTACCACGAGTCGGAGCGGCGGTTTGCGCAGGCGATGCGCTGGACCTCCTCCCAGCGCGAGAAGGTGCTCATCCAGTCCAAGTGCGCGATTGTCCGCGAGGACGGGCCCTACCTCGACTTCTCCGAGGCGCGCATCCGGTATGCGGTCGAGGGGTCGCTCAAGGCGCTCGACACCGACTACCTCGACGTTCTGCTGCTCCACCGGCCTGACGCGCTGATGGAACCCGAGGAGGTCGCGGCGGCGTTCACTGCGCTCGAGGCCGAGGGCAAGGTGCGGCACTTCGGGGTGTCGAACCACACGATCGGGCAGATCAAGCTGCTGCGCCAGGCCGTGACCCAGCCTCTCGTCGCGAACCAGCTGCAGCTGTCGCTGACTCACGCGCCGATGATCGCCCAGGGGCTGGCGATGAACATGCAGGAGGTGCCGCAGGCGGTGGACCGGGGGTCGAGCGTGCTCGACTACTGCCAGCTCGAGGGGATCACGGTGCAGGCGTGGTCGCCGCTGCAGGCGGGATTCTTCACCGGGACGTTCCTGGGGGATCGGGAGCAGTACCGGGAGCTCAACGAGGCTCTCGACGACATCGCCGCGGAGTACGGGGTGGATCCGATTGCGATCGCGACGGCGTGGATCACGCGGCATCCTGCGGGGATCCAGTTCGTGACGGGGACTACGAATCCGAAGCGGGTGGCGGCTTCCTGCGAGGGGTCGGACATCGTGCTGACCCGGGCGCAGTGGTACCGGCTGTACCGGGCGGCGGGGTATTTGATCCCGTAGGGGCGTGCCCGCGGGGTGTGCCCGCGGGGCGTGCCCGCGCCGAGTGCGAGGAATCCGACAATTTGGAGCGTTGTCAGGGGCGCTGAGTTGTCGGATTCCTCGCACTCGATGCCGGCGGGCTGAGGGGTCCCGCAGTATCCGGGGGTTGGGGGCTCTGGCGCGAGAGCGCGAGCTCTACGCGGGCTATGTCGTCTACCGGGGAGATACCATCGCTCGCCTGGGAGAGCGTCTCTGGGCCCTACCCCTCGGCTCCTTCCTGGCCGCTGACTGGTAATTGGCTCTGGGTGAAATCGCGTGACAACGACCTTTCTCTCGTTGTTACCGACGTAGTAGGCTTCTCACGTGATCTTGTGGCTGTCCGCTGAGCGGCACATGAGAGGACTAACCACCCCGCCCCGGCCTCGCCCGGGGTCGCCCATTGACGACAATCGAGGATGATGGCGAGCTTGTCCCTGACAGCTGGACCGTCCGCCATCGTCCACGAGCTGGAAGCGAAAGTGACGTGATGACTGTGAAACGGCCTCAGCCCAACGGGTTGGACCACGGCCCTGGGCTTGTCGACAAGGCGTCGGCGCTGCTCTCGGCCTTCGAAGAGGTGCCGGAGCGCACGGCCGCCGAACTGGCGGAGGTGCTCGACGAGCCCGTCTCCTCGACCTACCGCATGATTGCCAGCCTCATTGACCTCGACATCCTGGCGCCCTCCCCCGAACGCGGCCGCTACCGGCTCGGGTTGGCCACCGCGATCGCGGGCTCGCACCTCGAGGACCGCCTATCGCTCCACGAGGCCGCGCGCCCTCGCCTCCAGCGGCTCACGCGCCTGACCAATGCAACGGCGCTGATCATGGTGCGAAGTGGCATGGAGGCAGTCTGCGTGGATCGGGTCGCAGGAAACGGTGCCGGCATGATCGCAATGGGCCTGGGCGGCCGGCTGCCGCTATGGATCGGAGGGGCGCCGATGGCGATTCTCGCCAACCTCGCGCCCGTTGACCGGGATGGAGTCATCGATTGCCTGCTCCGCGCGGTGGGAGGGGACCTGCCGACCCCGCCGCCGTCCACGATCGACCACGAGATTGGGCTGACGCTCGAGCGCGGGTACTCGATGACCCGCGGAGATACG
>WQYN01000151.1 GCA_009781225.1 Micrococcales bacterium
GAGGGGGTCGGTTGGGTGAATGTGCGGGCCAAGAAGTCAGCGAGGTGTCCTTCTCGTGGGGTTGGGGGGGTGGTGGGGGTCCCGTAGACGGTGGGGGTTGGGGGGGGGGGGGTGGTGCGGCGGCGGGTTGAGGGGATGAGGAGGGCGCCTAGGGCAATGCCGGCAGCGGTGCCCGCGATGGGGACTATGAGGTCAGAGTTGGTGCGGTTGTTGTCTCCGGACAGCAGTGCCTCCTCCATGTCGGCCTGCTCCCAGTAGATCGATTGACTCCCTGTCGTCGCCTCAGCCTGGACAAAGGGAAGCTGCAGACCGACCACGGCACCGGTCGCGACGAAGGTCGCAGCGGCCAGGCCTGCCAGAAGGCGGCGGCGGGGGGTTTGACGGACGGCGGGCTTCGATGTCATGTGGTGAGTTCCTCAGCGTAGGGAGTCTGTGGTTGCGTCCATGCCAACCACGGTCACCTGCGCGTTCTTCCCACCGGGAACACCTATTCCCGGCGAGAGAGCCCCGGGCCAACCACCACGACCTCGCCAAACGCAGGCTCGTCACGCGGTTTTGCTCAGAGCGAAACCCCGAACCCGACTGCCGTCGCCAAGGAAGGGGGAGGCTGACACCCAAAGACGAGGGACGATGACGCACCGAGGGCGACGTTGGACCCGCCCCAATCCCAGGAAGAGACAACGACGCCACGCGGCAGCCGCCCACCCGGCCTTAGTCGGGGGTGGAGATGGTGACGATGGCGCCTACTCCGAAGGGGGCGGCGTGGTCGGCTCCGGCGTCAAAGGAAAGGGCTTCGACCCCGCGTTCGCCATCCTTGGTGGGGAAGGAGACTCCCTCGCGCATTGTCAGACCGATGCCCTGCTCCACTTCCTGCCCCTCCGAGGCGGTGACCTCCAGTCGCTGGAGCACGCTGCCTTGGACCGAGGAGTCGATCGTCCACATGCGGTCGTCGTCGAGGCCTGGTTCATCGCCCCAGGTGATGACACCCAGGCGCGTCGCACGGCTCGCGGCCAAATCGAGCGGGGCCACCTTTCGCTCGGCCGAAGAGACACGCAGGGCACCCTCGTGGACCACCGCCAAGCGGTTGTCCGGCAGATCCGCCGAAGAGTAGACCACGAGCAGGGCCCAAGCAGCCCAGCGGGAGGTGCCGCGCGCTACCCCGTCGAGTCGCCACGACCCGTTGCCGCCGGCCGCGACGACCTCGGTGACATCCGCGCTGGCCAAGCCTGCGCCATCGTCCAAGGAACGGTCGGCGAAAGCGGTTACGGGGGTGGAGCCCGTGGGCCCGGCGAGCGTCACGTCGCGCCACGACTCGCCAGGCGCGGCGGCCGCCCACTGGAGGAGGGCATAGTCCACCGTCGCGCCCTGGGGAAGGTCGAGAATCACGGGTTGGGAAGCGCAGGTCGGCGCCGCGCAGTCGGGCACGTCGATGCCCACGATCTGGGCGTCGAGCGGTCCCCAGGCGGCAAAGCGCACGTCCATCGCGTCGTCCACGAGCACAGCGGTTTCCGCTTGCGTGGGGAGCGGCTGGGGAGTCGGGGTTGTCCTCGCCACGATCACTGCGGGAGCAGAAACGGCTGCGGACGATGGCGCAGGTTCCGTCTTCCTCGCAAGGCGCGTAGCACCAACAACAGATCCGACGGTGACGGCCGCGATGACGACGGCCGTTATGCCGAACTTCGTCGCCCCGCCGACGCCGACTTTGGCCGCGACCGCCGCCTTACCCCCGCCGACCTTGACAGCCGCGAGCTTGCCTGCGCCCTGGGTGGGTGCGCTGACCAGGCCGCCTGCGTGGGACGTCGCGCCGACTCCTGTGCCCGCGCCCTGGGAAGACGCACCGGCAGACGTCGCGCCGACTCCTGCACCCGCGCCCTGGGACGCCGAACCGACAGACGAAGCGCCCACCCCTGTTCCACTCAGTCCCCCCGCGACCGGGAGGCCTACCGCGGCCGGGAGCAGCAGGGAGCGCAGCCACCGGTTGACGTTCTTGGCGTTGTCGTGGATCTCCGAGCAGGCGGGGCAGGTCGCGAGGTGGTCGCGGACCTGGATCGCCGCGCGCTCGGGCAGGGCGTTGCGGGCGTGGGCGCCGAGCCGCTCGCGGGTCTGGCCGCACTCCCCCTCTGCGGGAGCCACTTGCTGCTGGAGGTAGGCCTGCGCCAGCCCCTCACGGGCCCGGTAGGCAAGGGAGGCGACCGCGTTGGGGGCCAGGCCAAGGAGCTGCCCGACGTCGCGGGCCTCCATCTGTTCCACCTCAAGATGCCACAGGACAGCACGCCAGCGGTCGGGCAGCGTGTCGAAGGCCGCGCGCATGAGGTCGCGCTCGAGGACCGAGGACGAGGGATCCGGGACTAGGGTCTCCATCGTCATCGACGCCCAGGCTTCCTCATCCCAGGGGGTCGGCTGGACCGTGGGCGCGGGCCGCCGCATCGCGATGTTGCGAATGGAGGTAAAGAGGTAGGCACGGAAGTGGGTCTCGGGGCCGGCGCCGCGCTGGAAGAGGGCCCAGATGCGGGCGAACGCTTCGGCGACGAGATCCTCTTGGGCGGCGGTGCCGGCGACACAGGAGGCTGCTACCCGGCGGGCGGCATCGTTGTGCCGTCCGTAGAGCTCTCCAAAGGCTTCGGCATCACCCTTTCGGGCACGGTTGATCAGCTCGACATCTTCGGCGACTAATGCGGCATGGGCGCTATCCACAGTCACTCCCTCGCGAGGTTCGGTACGGGCAGTCAGTATGCCACCCGCGATTGTTCGGTTTGCTCGCCAATACGCAGAAATACTCTGGGGATTGCGAATTGGCCCCAGCTCAGCGGCGATGCGTTCAGGGACAACGCTGCCGCCCACCCAGCATAGCGCGACTATGACAGGTGCGCGACAAGCCGGTCATCCACCGCGGCCAGGAACTCCTCGGTCGTCAGCCAGTGCTGGTCCGGACCTATGAGGGAGGCGAGGTCCTTGGTCATCTGCCCCGACTCCACGGTCTCGATGACGACTCTCTCCAGGGTGTCAGCAAATGCTGTCACCTCCGGCGTCTCGTCGAGTTCGCCGCGGTGGCGCAGCCCTCCGGTCCAGGCAAAGATCGAGGCCACGGGGTTTGTGGACGTCGGCTTTCCTTGCTGGTGGAGGCGGTAGTGCCGGGTGACCGTCCCATGGGCTGCCTCTGCCTCGACCGTCTTCCCGTCGGGTGTCATGAGGATCGAGGTCATGAGACCCAAGGACCCGAACCCCTGGGCGACCGTGTCCGATTGGACATCCCCGTCGTAGTTCTTCGCCGCCCATACGAACCCGCCCTCCCACTTGAGGGAGGCGGCGACCATGTCGTCAATGAGCCGGTGCTCGTAGGTCAACCCCGCAGCGGCGTACGCCTCGGCGTACTCCTTGGCAAAGACCTCGGCAAAGACATCAACGAAGGCGCCGTCGTAGCGCTTGAGGATCGTGTTCTTCGTCGAAAGGTAGACGGGGAAGCCACGCTTGAGGCCATAGGCAAAGGTGGCCCGAGCGAAGTCCCGAATGGAGGAAATGACGTTGTACTGCCCCAAAGCGACGCCCCCTTCCTCGGGAAGGTGGACCACCGTCATCGTCATCGGGTCGTGCTCGGGGTTGTCGGGGACAAAGGCGAGGGTGACGGTCCCCGGCTCGTCGACGCGGAAGTCGGTCGCCCGGTACTGGTCGCCGAAGGCGTGACGCCCGATGATGATCGGCTTGGTCCACCCTGGGACTAGGCGAGGCACGTTCGACATGATGATCGGTTCGCGGAAGACGACGCCTCCGAGGATGTTTCGGATGGTCCCATTGGGAGAACGCCACATTTGTTTGAGGCCGAACTCCTTGACTCGGGCCTCGTCGGGGGTGATCGTCGCGCATTTGACGCCGACCCCATGCTCCTTGATCGCGTGGGCCGCCTCGATGGTGATCTCATCGTCGCTCCGGTCGCGCGACTCGATCCCGAGGTCGTAGGTGAGCAGGTCAATGTCGAGATGCGGCAGGATCAGCCGGTCCTTGATGGCCCGCCACATGATCCGAGCCATCTCGTCGCCTTCGAGTTCGACAACGGGTCGAGCAACCGTGATCTTGGCCATGTGTCACATCCTCCTAGCGGCGTCCGCGGTGGGGCCAGCCCCCGGGGCGAATCGTATCCCGGGACGGGTCGCCCCGCGACGAAGAATGACCGACGCAGTCCCTCTAGCTCCCACGTTGTCGTCCTGCGTTCGACCAAAACCGCGCCAAATTCTTCCCCCATTTTCGCGTCACCGTCACAGGGAAAACGCGTCTCAGTAGGTGAGAGCATCGCCGCCGCAATTTCGGGGGCTCAGCCGTCGGGGGTGAGCTGTGCGGCCCAGAGCGATAGACCTCTCACCCGCCGCGACGGCACTTCGCTCGACGCGGCGAACGCGCGACGGGGCTGGTCCTGAGCGTCGGGGTCCAGGACCAGCCCCAAGCCGCGTCTCACATCGCCACGACGTCCTCGGACTTCGCCCTGACCGCCTCCGCTGCCTCATGAAGCTGAGTGACTTCATCGTCCGTCAAGGAGCGCTCGACGATCTCTACGACACCGGACTTTCCGAGCTTCGCCTCGACGCCCAGGTACACGTCGGTGATGCCGTACTGCCCCGTGACCCAGGCGCAAACTGGCATGACCTCGCCAGAATCGGTGGCGACAGCCTTGGCCATCGCGGCGGCGGCGGCCGAGGGCGCGTAGTACGCCGAGCCCGTCTTGAGCAGCGCCAACACCTCGGCGCCACCCGCGCGCGTCCGCTTCACGAGAGCCTCGATGTCGGCGCTGGACAGGGCCGCTGCCAGCGGTCGGGCTGCACCGTCGATCCGCACCGAGCAGGCGGAGGGGATCGGGACCATCGTGTCCCCGTGGGAGCCGAGCGTCAGCGTCGTCACGTCGCGCACCGGGATGCCGAGCTTCTCCGCGACAAAGAAGGAGAACCGCGCCGTGTCGAGCATCCCCGCCTGGCCCATGACCCGCGCATGCGGGAAGCCGGTCGCGATCTGCGCCAGCCGCGTCATCTCATCGAGCGGATTCGAGACGACGATGACGACAGCATCCGGCGCGAAGGCGGCAACCTTCTCCGCAACCCCGCGCACGATCTTCGCGTTGACCTCGAGCAGATCCATCCTGCTCATGCCCGGTTTGCGCGGAAGGCCCGCCGTGATGATGACGACGTCCGAGCCCTCGATGACCTCGTAGCCCTGGCCGTCGGGAGTCGTCGTCTTGCCCGTGAGCTGAGTCTCGAAGCCGATGATCGGCCGCGAGGAGTTGAGGTCGAGCGCCAGCCCCTCCGACCACCCGTCGCGAATGTCGGTGAGCACCACCTCGTCGAAGAGGTCGAACTCCGCCAGCCTGAGAGCCGTGGTCGAGCCATAGAATCCTGCGCCGATGACGGCCGCCTTACCTGCCATGGAATGCTCCTTACGTAGAAATCGCCGGACGGCCCCCGCCGCCCGATAGCCCCACGCTTACCCTAGCGCCGAGTTCGGGCC
>WQYN01000152.1 GCA_009781225.1 Micrococcales bacterium
TCCTGAGCGGACTGTGGGGGCGTTGCGGCTGGTGGGTTCTTTTGAGGAGGTCCTTCAGATCCACGATTCGATCGTCACGCGGGCTGGCGGGAACCGGCCACCAGGGGGTAAGAAGCCGGGGCAGGCACGGTTTGACGTGGCAGCGGAGTTGTTGCTTGCTGGGCAGCGGGGTCTACCGCGCCTGATCGAAGAACGCGAAGCGGCGCAACGGGGACAGGCTGGGGACGGCGCAGCGGGTGCCACGGACGTGCCGGGTGTGTCGGCTGATGCGGGGGCGTCGGGCGGGAAGGGCGAGTCGGTAGGCGCTGAGGCGTCGAGTGGGGCGAAGACTGCGCGGCCTCGGCGTGGTGGGGGTTTTGGTCCGGGTCCGCAGATGCTGGTGTCGATTGACCTGAAGACTCTGGTGGGGCTCTCCGACAACCCGGGTCTTGTTCTTGGCGAAGGCCCCCTGGGGGTGGAAGCCTCACGTCGAATGGCACGCAGCGCTCCATGGCGGCTTATGGTCATGGACCCGACCTTCAAAGAGCTGATCGACCTGGGAAGAGCATTTGAGCCGGCCGCGGACATCCTTCCGCCGGCGACAACGCCAACTGACAAGGGACCACCAGGTGAAGGGGGACCCCCGGGCGGCGACAGGTCGTCAGACAACGGTGAGCCACATGCGGGTGGTGCGCCGCCAGTTCGGGGCGTGAGAACGTTCAGCGGTTGACGGAACTCGTCGGTTTGGACGCGGGCGCGAGTCCACGACGGCGAGAGCCGAGCCCCCTTTCCATCAGGACGATCAGCGGATAGAGAAATCGCAGAACGAGCATTGTTCTAGCTAGGTACGTCTCGTCGCGAGACACCCAGTAGAGCGCCTGCGTGGCGCAGAAAGTGATGATCCAATGCGTAAGAACAAGCGGACCGCACGGTACGCCGCGCTGGCTGTGGCGACGGCTCTTGCTGTCGGGTGTGTACAGCCAGGACATGCGTCGCCTGACAGCTCGCCTGACTCCCTGATGAACCTGACTCAGTACGTGAACCTCCTGATCGGGACCTCGACTCCGATGTACAGCGGGTACGCGGGCAACATTGCTCCTGGCGCCCAGGTGCCGTTCGGCATGGTGAACTTCGGTCCTGACATGCCTCGGTCGAGCTACAACGGCTCGGGCGGCTACCTGATCCCGCTGACCGCAACTCAGGGGAACATCAACTCTTTCAGCGTCACTCACCTCAACGGTCCTGGCTGTCCGGGCGCCGGCGTGGTCGGCATGATGCCGGCCTCGACCGCAAGGCCAGTAGCCAACCAGGCACCCTCCTCCACCGAGACCATCCCTCAAGGCGGAGCCCCGAATCCCACCACATTCCTCGTAGCCGACGAGACTGTCGCCCCCGGCTACTACTCCACCCTGGTCAATAAGGTGCGCTCCGAGTTCACCGCGACCACCCGCACCGGCATGGCCCGCTTCACCTACCCTGACAAGGACTCGGGCTTCTACGCTCTCGACACTCGCATCAATGGCAACACCAACGGCAGCGGCAATGGCGACCGCGGCAAGGTCCAGGATGCCAACGTGTCGCTCGACATGAGCCCTGACGGCAAGGTCCTCCAGGGCAAGACGGTTCACCCGGCGTTCTGCACCCCGTGGGGCACGTACTACACCTCGAACACCTACTTCTACATGGAGTTCGACAAGCCGATGCGCGAGCAGGACGAGACCACCACTGTCAACACCGTGCTCAACAACTCGACGGTCATGCAGTTCGATCTCACCGACGAGGACTTGACCGTCAACATGCGGGTCGGCATCTCCTCGGTCTCCATCGCCAACGCGAAGGAGAACCTCAAGACCGAGAACGCGGCGAACACCTTCGACGAGGTGCGCGCCGCCGCGAGCCAGGCCTGGAACGAGCGCCTGAACACCGTGCAGGTCGACATGGCTGCGGACCCCACATCCCTGACTCAAGCCCAGCGCGACAACCTCACCAAGTTCTACACGGCTCTGTACCGCATCTTCGTGTCTCCCACGGTGTATTCGGACGTCAACGGCGAATACCGCTCGATGGCGGAGCCGCAGCCGTACCGCACGGGCGTGGACCGCTTCGGCGAAGTCTCCGTCCGCCCCACGGTCAACGTCAAGGACGAGACCTACGTCCGGCCTGACGGCACGATCGGCAAGCCCGATGCCCACTACTCCGGCCTGTCAATGTGGGACACCTACCGTTCAGCCGCCCAGGCCCTTACGCTCTTCGACGCCAAGCAGTCGAGCGACGTCGTGAGCTCCCTGGTCGCCAGCGCCAATCAGTGCGGCGCCTTCCCGCACTGGGTCGACGGTTCTGACGACTCCACGCCCATGGCCGGCGACAACGCCATTCCCGTCATCGCCGCTTCCTACGCCTTCGGAGCCAAGGACTTCGACCTCACGGCGGTCGCGCGCCTGATGAAGCAGTCCTCGTTCGATCCCACGAGCAACTGCAACGGCAACGCCAGCAACAGTCTGTCCCCCGACCGGAACAAGCGCGGCATTCCGGACCTGGAAAGGTACCTCGACTTCGGCTACAAAGCCGGCCTGCCTGAAGACCACCCCGCCTCGGCCACGATCGAGTACGTCGCAGGCGACCACGCAGCAGCCACCTTCCTTAGCTCCGTCCCGTCCTCCGTGCTGGACGACCCCAGCGTCAACATCACCACCCAGGACATCGCCAAGCTGACTGATCGTGGCAGCTGGTGGAGGAACATCTACAACGCCGACCTCAAGCGCCTCCAGTCCCGCCTGGCCCCCACCGTGCCAGGAACGCTGGGCGCCTTCCAGGGCTGGAGCAACGAGTTGTTCCACGAGCAGACCGAAGTGAACTACTTCTGGTCCTTCGGCTACGCCTGGACCGACCTGATCAACCTCCTCGGCAAGCGCGCCGCCAAGGATCGCCTGAACGCCCTGTTCGCGATCGACGACGAGCTGACCAAGATTCCGCTCGAGTACCAGCTCAACGGCGGACAGTCATCACCCTGGTTCTACATGGGCAACGAGCCGTCGATGCCGGCGCCGTGGGCCTACAACTGGGTGGGATCGCCCGCCTCGACGCAGTACATCCTTCAGCGCCTGATGAAGACCACCTGGAGGAACGCCCGCGACGGCCTCCCCGGTAACGACGACTACGGCACCATGTCCGCTTGGTACGTCTTCGCCACGCTCGGTCTCTTCCCCGTCTCCCAGGCCGACGCCGGGTTTGCCATCTCGACCCCGCAGTTCCCCGCGATGACCGTCCAGTGGGGCGAGAACAAGCTCCGCTTCGTCACCGACGCTGACCCCGAGACGGCCCCCTTCATCGAGTCGATGAGCATCAACGGTGTTGACCAGCCCAGTTCCTGGGTTGACCTCTCCGCACTGACCACGCAGGCCGAGACGGAGATCCAGTACACCCTGAGCTCCACTCCGACCTCCTGGGCCACCGACATCGATCCTCGCCCGGCCGCGACGTCCGAGACCACGCTGTCGTTCAGCGCCGAGGGCCACGTCTTTGGCACCGCCAAGCCGGCGAACGCGATCGCCTCGGTTCTCTTCTCCGACGCTGCCTCGCAGCCCGGAGTGGTCGAGTTCCGCACTGGCGAGACCCTCCTCGGCACCGCCCCCCTGGCCAAGGGTGGCGCTGCGGTCCTCCCGATCCCGTCGGACCTCGCCGTAGGTTCGCACGCCATCACGGCGACCTACGTGTCCGACGACGAAACTCGCGCCGAGAACTCGACCTCGCCTGCGTCATCGTTCGCCGTCTACCGAGCCGCCACCTGGCTGGACTTCCAGGTCCTCCAGGTCCTCCTCGACATCGCTGGGAGCTTCGACGCCGTGCCCGACCGCTGGACCGTGGCCTCCTACACCCCCCTCCGCGCGGCGTTGGAGGCTGCCCGCGAGCTGCTCACGCTCGACGACGTGAGGCAGGACGAGCTCATTGAGCGGATGGATCTCGTCGTGGCGGGGCTGCGCGGTCTCGTGCAGCGTTCCGACATCTTCTTCCTCACCAACCTCATCGCCAAAGCCGAGCAAGTCGTGAACGATGGCGGCGCTTACCAAAGCGCTCACATGCCCGCCTTGGTCTCCGCGATCACCGCAGCCAAAGTTGTGGTAGCAAACACGGAGGCGCTTCAGGCCGAGGTAAACGCTGCTTTCGCCGCGTTGCTCGACGCCCTGGAGAAGGTCCACAAGCTGGGCGACAAGGCTTGGCTGGGTGGGCTGGTTGGCATCGCCCTGGAGATGAAGGCTGACACCTACACTCCTGCGTCCTGGGCCCTGGTGGCCAACGCCCTCCGCTCCGCTCAGACCCTCTTGGCGAAGGGCGAGGCGTCGGCCTACGAGATTGAGGATGCCGCTGCGGCCCTCAAGAGCGCCATCAACGGCCTCGTGCGGCGTGACCGGCCCAGCCAGGGCGGCGACGTCGCGAACGACAAGGACAAGGATTCCGCCACCAAGGTCTCCAAGTTCACCAAGACGCCCAAGCCGAAGATTCGCGGCAAGGCGATCGTTGGCCGCATGCTCAAGGCGAAGACCAGCGCCTGGACCCCGAAGGCCAAGTTCGGCTACCAGTGGTACCGCAATGGCAAGGCCATCGCCGGTGCGACAAAGGCCAAGTACAAGGTCTCCCGCGCTGACCGTGGCGCCAAGCTCTCGGTGAAGGTCACCGGCAGCAAGGACGGCTTCCAAGCCACCGCCAAGCAGTCCAAGAAAACCCCCAAGGTGAAGTAAGCCAGGGGTCACCACCCAACCCCACTCAACCCCACGCGGCCTCACCGCCGCCGAAACCTTAGGTGCCACCCAACCCCACGCGCCGAGCATGTGGAAACCCGACAACTATGAGCGCTGTCGTCGCTGTTAGTTGTCGGGTTTTCGCATGTTCGCTGCGCTCCCCACCCCCCACGCCTTCCCCCCATCCACCCCACCCCTTCCCCCTCACTCCTTCCCACCGACCCTCCCCCCGCCCCCACATGTTGCGAGCATGTTCCCACCATGTTAGGATCATGTCATGGGCCACCTTCAAGTGAGAAACCTCCCAGACGACCTCCACGCCAAGCTCGCAGCTCGCGCGCGCTCTCAGGGAACCAACATGTCTCAGTACGTCACGGAACTCATCCGGGGCGACCTTGCGCGTCCCAGCATGGCAGAGTGGCTGGTCACGAGAGAAAAGGCGTGGGAAGGCGCCCCTCTCCGCACCATCGACACGGTAGCTATCCTGGATGAGGTGCGCGACGAGAGGGAGGAACACCTCCTATCCGTCCTGCGCGAGAGCCATGCCATGGGGAAAGAGAGCCCGGTGACGGTGTGATCACTGTTCTCGACGCCAGCGCCGCAGTCAACCTCGTCACGCCCTCCGATTTGGCGGAAACAGTGGTTTCTGTCCTTGTCAACCACGAAGTGCACGCCCCCGCGCTCATTGATGCCGAGGTTGGCTCGGCCATCGCCCGACGCGAGAGGGCAGGGGAACTATCACGCCTCGA
>WQYN01000153.1 GCA_009781225.1 Micrococcales bacterium
ACACGAAGCGCAGCGCAGTGCCCTTGACGCTGCCCGATCCCGACGCACAATCGTGGCGTCGGGAAACGCCCCACCACGCCACCACCAAACCACCTCAACTTGACACAAGGACATAAGAGGGTCGATTGCCCTCTTGAGGCTGGGCTTCTAGGCCCTACCTGTTGCCGCGGGTGCGGCGGCGCTCGCGGTGGCTGCCGATTCCTTGCGAGCGGGAACTCTGGTTGCGGGGGTTTTGGCCGCGGCCGTGCTGGCGGTGCGTGTCCGCCTCGGCGGAGTTCCCACCGCGGCGACCGCCCTGGCGCCCGCCCTGGCGCCCGCCACCGGCGGACCCGTTTCCCGCGCCGCCCCCGCCGCCCGCGCTGCCCCCGCCGGACCGACCCCGACCACCCTTCCGCCTCCCCGACCCTCCACCTTTACTCCGACCCCCAGTCTCCCCGAGGTCCTCGATCTCCTCAGCACCCAGCCCCTCCCGCACCCGCTGTGACCGCGGCAAGACCCCCGAAGCCCCCGCAGGAATCCCCAGGTCACGGTACAGATGCTCCGACGTGGAGTACGTCTCCACAGGCTCCGGAATCCCGATCTCCAACAGCCGGTTCACCATGGACCACCGCGGAACATCGTCCCAGTCCACAAAGGTGACAGCCGTCCCCATGTTCCCGGCACGCCCGGTGCGTCCGGTGCGGTGGAGGTAGATCTTCTCGTCCTCCGGGGCCTGGTAGTTCACGACATGCGTCACGTCATCAACGTCAATCCCGCGCGCCGCGACATCGGTCGCCACGAGAACGTCAACCTTCCCCTTGCGAAACGCCCGAAGCGCCTGCTCACGCGCCCCTTGCCCTAGGTCACCGTGGATGGCCGCCGCCGCGAATCCCCGCTGCGACAGGTCGTCGGCAACCTTCGCCGCCGTCCGCTTGGTCCGGGTGAACACGATGGTCCGCCCTCGCCCCTCCGCCTGAAGCAGCCGGGCAAGCACCTCGACCTTGTCCAGGGCGTGCGCCCGGTAGGCAAACTGCCGAATTTCCTTGACCGTCTGCTGCTGGTCCTCGGGATCCTGGACGCGAATGTGGGTCGCCTGGCTCATGTACCGCCGCGCCATGGCGACAACCGGCCCCGGCATCGTGGCGGAAAACAGCATCGTGTGGCGCACCGGGGGAGTGGCGGCGATCAGCGCCTCCACGTCCGGCAGGAAGCCGAGGTCGAGCATCTCGTCCGCCTCGTCGAGCACCACGGTTTGGACATGCTTCAAGAGAAGGTGCCGCTGTTTGAGCAGGTCAAGCATGCGCCCCGGCGTCCCCACGATCACCTCGACCCCGGTCGCGAGGCCAGAAATCTGCGGCGCGTAGGCCCGCCCCCCGTACACGCAGATGATGCGCACGCTCCGGTGGGACGATGCGGTCGCCAGATCAGCGGCCACCTGAATCGCCAGCTCACGGGTCGGCACGACGACCATGGCCTGCGGCCTTCCCGGCTCGGCCAGCGAGTCAAACCCCTCCTCACCAGGCGAAACAACGCTCGCGAGCAGCGGGATTCCGAAGCCGAGCGTCTTGCCCGTCCCCGTCTTGGCTTGGCCAATGATGTCGTGTCGCTGAAGCGCGACTGGCAGCGTGAGTTGTTGGATCGGGAAGGGATGGACGATGCCGGCACTCGCCAGAGCGTCGACCACCCGTTCGTCGACCCCAAAGTCGGCGAAGGTGGGCTGCTCAGGCTCGCCAGCCGTCTGTGGGCTGGGGGTAACAGTCATGTGTGCGGTTGTTCCTTACGGTCGGCGCCGCGGGGGACAGCCCGGAGGTGCCGGGATGTCAGCGGCATGCGTGCAGCCGATCGCGCAAGAACAACGAACCAGGAGTGTCTCTGAATGTCAACGGCACTACGACCGGTCAGCACAACTACCCGCCGAGTCTACCCCGACCCCCGCCCGATCCCCTACACTGGACCCTTCCACAACACAACAGAGGGGCCGATCGGTTTCGACGGTGAACGTTGAACCAGGGGAAGCGGGCCGAGAAGGCGAAGTCATCTCGTTAACGCCCTTCGCGACCCAATAGGTGCCAAATCCAATCGCACCGACTTCGCCCTCGCCGCCTAAGGCGTGAGGCAGTCCGTCAGCCCGGGGACGCTTCCGACCCGGATCCTGGCGTCGTCTAGGAAGCCACCGCGTACGTGCCCTTGTCACTGGGGCCGCACACGTAACTAAGTGACTGAGCCTGCCGGTGACTTGCTTGCGAGAGCATCGAGGCTGAGAAAGCGATAAGCAAGCTGCGCCCGGAGAATACCTGGTTCTCGGTTGCCGGACGCGGGTTCGATTCCCGCCGGCTCCACGTGCGATCTCCGCCTGTCCGCAGGTTGGATGCGGTGCTCTTTGATCTCGACGGGGTCCTTACCCCCACGGTCGACGTGCATCGCAGAGCCTGGCGCGCCCTTTTCGACGACTTCTTTTCCCGGCACGCCATCACCCCGCCCTACACCGACGAGGATTACACTCGGCATATCGACGGTCGCCCCCGCTTCAAGGGTGTCGCCGCCGTTTTGGCCTCGCGCTCCATCACCTTGCCCGCCGGCACTCCCGCCGACCCTCCCGAGGCAGAAACAATCGCTGGTCTGGGCAATCGAAAGAACGCCGCCTTCCTCACCACGTTGATGAACGATGGCGTCACTCCCTACCCCGGAACAGCCTCCACTCTCGATGAACTCGCCCGCCGCGGTGTGTTGTTGGCGGTCGTGTCGTCATCGGTCAACGCAGGCCAGGTACTGAAGGCCGCCGGCCTTGACCACTATTTCCCCGTGGTGGTCGACGGGCGAACCGTGGAACAAGAGGGACTGCCAGGCAAGCCCGCTCCCGACACCTTCCTGCGAGCCGCCGAACTCCTAGGAACAACCCCCAAGCGCACCGCTGTCCTCGAAGACGCGGTCGCCGGAGTGCAGGCCGCGAGCGCCGGTGATTTCGTCATCGTTCTTGGTGTGGATCGTGGCGCGGGGGCCGACCGCCTCCTTGAGGCCGGCGCCCACGCCGTGGTTACCTCGCTGCCCGACGCCTTGACCTATCTCGTCTGAACACGCGGAAAGGCCCCGCGCTGTCTGTGACATGCGCAGGGCCTTTCCGCGTGTTGCACGGCCCGGCTCGTGCTCGTTTCGTCGCTGACGTTGCCGAGGCGCGGTGGGCCGCAGTGTGTCGAATCAGTAGCCTGCAGCGCGGTACTGATCAACGACTGAGGAGGAGATCCGACCCCGGGGCGAGACCCGGATCCCGTTCGATGATGCCCACGCCCGGACAGCTGCCGGATCGTAGTCAACAGGGGCGCGAGGTCCACGACGACCGTCGACCTTGCTTCCTGTGCGGGCGCGCCGCGCGGCGGAGACCCACCGGCCGAATGTCTCGCGGAGCTCTGCCGCGTGGCCAGCGTTGAGGTCAATGACGTACGAAACGCCGTCGAGTCCGAACCGGACTGTCTCAGCAGCAGACGAACCGTCGAGGTCATCGATGAGTTCGACAGAAACGCGTTGTGCCATGTGATGGTTCCTTCCTTGCCGGTCCCAGAGACCGGCCTCGTGGGTGTTCGGTCCTCTACCGTACTCGCTTCACTGCATTCCGAGAATCTGGCCGAGGAGAATCTTCATAATCATAGCCGCTGGATACACCAACGCGTATCCAAGCGCCACGCGCGCGTCCGAGTTGGTCCGATCGTTGGCAAAGGCGAGAACCGCCGGCTGGGTCTGCGTTCCCCCGAGCATGCCCGCCAGCTTGGTCCCACCGACGCGGAAGACCCGAGACATCGTGAAATACATTCCCAACCCCACGACCGACGTGACGCAGGCTCCCAACGCCAAGATCCGAATCCACTCCCCTGAGGAGAAGGCAATGGCGATCATCCCTCCGGCCCGCGACCCAGCCTGGGCTAGGAAGAGCAGGAGTCCCAGTTCGGTGAGCGCCTGCGCTGAGGAGACAGGAAGCGTCGTCACCATCGGTCCGATCCTTCCGATCCGACCAAATATCAGCCCCACAATGAGCGTTCCTGCTGCTGAGCCGAGGGCGAAGTTGAAGCCGGGAATCTTCCACACGATGAGCCCGAACCCGATCCCCAACGCCATCCCCGCGGCAAATGCGAAGGGGTTGATGTCGCTCAACCCCTTGGCCGAGTCGCCAAAGAACGCTGAGATGTCTTTCATTCGCTCCCGCGGTGCGACGACTCGTGCGCGGTCCCCGGCCTGGAGGACAAAGGAGTCGGAGGCGAGCATGTCAACATCCCCTCGCCGCACCCGAATCACCCGGGCTCCGAACGCCTGCTCCAAGTCAAGATCGCCGATGGACCTGCCCGCCAGCGAGGCGTTGGAGACGGTAACTCGCCGGAAGTCCAAGTAGCGCCGGTCCAGCCCCAGATCATGCGAGGACCGGTGTCCCAGCAGCGATGTCACCTCGGAGACAAAGTCGGCGGGGCCTACGACGGTGACGAGATCGCCTGCCCTAAGGACGTCATCGTCCTGGGGGGTAAGAATGGGGGTGCCTTCCCCGTGGCGCACGCGCGAGAACTTGATGTGGCCCTCGAAGCGCTCCTCCAGGTCGGCGATCGAGGGCTCGCCGTCCACCTCGACCCGCACCGTCCGGTTGACCAGCGCGACGGGCGCATCGGTGTCGCGGTGGCGGCGGTGCAGCGCGATCATGGTGACGATGATCATCCCCGCCACGCCAAAGACATAGGCCACGGCGTACCCGACCGTCGGCGCGTCGGAACCCGCCGCCTCGCGCGCCGCTGCCAGCGCTGGCGTGTTGGTGACAGCCCCGGCGAACGTCCCCGCGATCGTGGGCGTGTCGAGCCCCAAAACCCACCCCCCCGCGAAAGCGACCCCCGCCCACGCGACGAGGCTTCCCGCCATCGTGCAAATCAGGCGCCAGCCGGTCTTGAGCGAGGCGAAGAAGTTCGCGCCCGAGACCACGCCCACGGTAAAAGTGAAGACGACCAGGCCTAACGTCCCGACCATCTCGGGCACTTCGAGCTCGACGTCCATGGAGCTAGCCCAGGCGGACAGCCCGATCGCGCAGAACAAGACAGCGGCGGCCCCCAGCGACAGCCCCCGAATCTTGAGGTGGCCGATCGCCGCGCCGATCGCGATCAGTGCAAAAACAAGGAGTACTGGCTGGCCAGCGAGGTATTCCATGACGCCGCGCATGTCTCGCCCCTTTCGTGCCCCGGGCCCCGCGCCCATCCTGGCACGCCCAGCCCCCCTCCACCCAGGACCTGCGCCCCCCTCCCAGGCCCTGCGCCGCGCACCCAGGACCTGCGCCCCCCTCCCAGGCCCCGCGCGCTGCCGCCTCCGCGCCCGATGGCGCCCCTCGTCCCCGCCCCTCGCCCTCCGCGCACGATGGCGCCCCTCGTCCCCGCCCCGGCCCCCCGCCTCCGCGAGAAG
>WQYN01000154.1 GCA_009781225.1 Micrococcales bacterium
TCCGACCAGCAAACCATCGCCCACAACCTCCACGCCCTGTGCCGAACCCACCACAGGCATAAAAGCCAAGGACTCCTCCAAATCAACCGCAACCCCCACGACGGCACCACCACCATCACCACCATCCTCGGACAACGGTCAACCACCCAACCCCCACCCCTTGGAACCAGGGCAGCGTGACACTCAGGCCCACGGCCGAGCCCGGTCAGGGCCGTTACCACGTCGGGCGGGGAGGGTCGGGTGGGGTGGGGAGGGGCGGGGCGTGGTGTGGTGACGGTGGGGGTGGTCAAGGAGGCTTTGGCGGGGGCGGGGTACGAGGTCGCGTGGTCTCGTGCGAGACTTCTCCCATGGCGACCTGGCCCCTGACCCTTGACCCTGCTGTCGCCTCCCGGATTACCTGGAGCCCGGACGGGCTCATCCCCGCGATCATCCAGGACGCAACGACGCGATCGGTTCTCATGCTCGGCTACATGGACGATGAAGCCCTACGCCGGACTCTGACCGAGGGGCGGGTCACCTTCTGGTCGCGCTCTCGCCAGGAGTATTGGCGCAAGGGGGATACCTCGGGGAACATCCAAGTCCCGGTGTCGGTCGCCCTCGACTGTGATGGAGATGCGCTGCTCATTGCCGTCAACCAAACCGGTCCTGCCTGTCACACCGGGACGCCCACCTGCTTCACTGACCGCGAGCTTCCCCTCCGTCCCGCCCCCGCACCGACCCTCCCTGCGGGTGGATTACCATGAAGCAGTCCCTGGCACCCATGATGAGGAGACCCGCATGACCGTTCTCGACGAGATCCTCGCTGGAGTGCGCGAGGATCTTGCCGCGCGGCAGGCACGGACCCCGCTCGAGCTCCTCAAGGAGCGGGCCGCCCGCCAGCCACGGGCCCTGGACCCCATGCCAGCCCTGGCAGACTCCGACGCGATCTCCGTGATTGCCGAGGTCAAGAGGCAAAGCCCCTCGAAGGGACGGCTCGCTGAGATCCCTGACCCCGCAGCCCTGGCCACGGAGTACGAGGCCGGGGGAGCGGCCGTCATATCCGTACTGACCGAAGGTCGGAGGTTCGGCGGATCCCTCGAGGACCTCAAGGCGGTGCGAGCGGCCGTCGAGATTCCTGTCCTACGCAAGGACTTCATCGTCACCTCGTACCAGCTGTGGGAAGCCCGCGCCTACGGCGCCGATCTAGTCCTGCTCATGGTCAACGCCCTCGACGACAACGCCCTGGTCAGCCTCGTCGAAAGGACCGTCTCTCTGGGCATGACCCCCTTGGTAGAAGCCCACACGAAGTCGGAAGTCGCGCGAGCGCTCCGGGCCGGCGCCAAGCTCATCGGCGTCAACACCCGGAACATGCGCACCCTCTCGGTGGATCGCTCCACCTACGAGCGCGTCGCGGCGGCCATTCCCCCCGGCATCGTCAAGGTCGCCGAGTCCGGTGTCAGGGGCAGCCACGACGTCCTCGAGTTCGCCCGAGTCGGTGCCGACGCCGTGCTCGTCGGCGAGGTGCTCGCCACCTCGCCCGACCCGCGCCACGCGGTCGCCGAGTTTGTCTCCGCCGCCTCCCACCCCTCGCTCCGCGCCGTGCGCCAATGACCACCCCCGCCCCCGCGCACGATGACGGTCCACCCGCCTCCGCCCGACCCACCACCCCCGCCCTAGCCCAAAACCCCGGCCCCACCTTCGGCCCCTTCGGCGGCCGCCACGTCCCCGAAGCCCTCGTCGCCGCCCTCGACGAACTCGCCGACGCCCACGCCAAAGCAACGACCGACCCCGACTTCCACGAGGCCCTCACCGACCTCCTCCACAACTACGCCGGCCGCCCCTCGCCCCTCACCCCCGCCCCCCGCTTCGCCGAACACGCTGGTGGCGCCACCATTTTCCTCAAGCGAGAAGACCTCAACCACACCGGCTCCCACAAGATCAACAACGTCCTGGGTCAAGCCCTCCTAGTCCAGCGCCTCGGCAAAACCCGCGTCATCGCCGAAACTGGCGCTGGTCAACACGGCGTCGCAACTGCCACCGCTGCGGCCCTCCTTGGCCTCGACTGCACCGTCTACATGGGCGAAGAGGACACGCGGCGTCAAGCCCTCAACGTCGCCCGCATGCGCCTGCTCGGCGCCGAGGTCATCTCCGTGTCCTCCGGCACCAAGACCCTCAAGGACGCGATCAACGCTGCCCTGCGAGACTGGGTCGCCAACGTCGAGACCACGCACTATTGCTTCGGCACAGCAGCCGGTCCACACCCCTTCCCGACCCTCGTACGTGACCTGCAACGCGTCATCGGCGTCGAAGCCCGCGAGCAGATCCTCGCCAAGACTGGTCGCCTGCCCGATGTTGTCCTCGCCTGTGTCGGCGGTGGCTCCAACGCGATCGGCATCTTCGACGCCTTCCTCGACGACCCAACGGTCCGCCTCATCGGCTGCGAAGCTGGAGGTGACGGCATCGACACCGGCCGCCACGCCGCCACCCTCAGCGCCGGCACCCCCGGTGTTCTCCACGGCGCCCGCTCCTACCTCCTCCAAGACACCGACGGCCAGACCACGGATTCCCACTCGATCTCCGCCGGCCTCGACTACCCCGGCGTCGGCCCCCAGCACGCCTGGCTGCGCGACATCGGCCGCGCCGAGTACCGCCCCGTCCCCGACGCCCAGGTCATGGACGCCTTCCGCCTGCTCTGCCAAACCGAAGGCATCCTCCCCGCCATCGAATCCGCCCACGCCCTCGCCGCCGCCCTCGACGTCGGCCGCGACCTAGGCCCCGAGGCCCTCCTCCTCGTCAACCTCTCCGGCAGAGGAGACAAAGACGTCGAGACCGCCTCCCGCTACTTCCAACTCCTAGACGACGGCGAGGTGACAACGTGACTGGAGTCTCGCCATCGTGCGCCGGGGTGGGAAAGGCGATTGATGCGGCAGGGGAGGAGGGGCGCGCGGCGCTCATCGCCTACCTGCCGGTCGGGTTCCCGAGCGTCGCAGGGTCGGTCGATGCGGCAAAAGCCCTGATCGACGCGGGGGTGGACGCGCTCGAGCTGGGGTTGCCGTACTCGGACCCGGTGATGGACGGGCCGGTGATCGAGGACGCGGTGGTCGCGGCGCTCGCGGCCGGAGCGCGGGTGGACGACACCTTCCGGGCCGTCGAGGCGCTCGCGGGGCGGGGCGTGCCGATCCTTGTCATGACGTACTACAACCCCGTGTACCGCCGGGGCGTCGCCCGCTTCGCCGCCGACTTGGCGAGTGCCGGGGGAGCGGGGCTCATCACGCCCGACCTCATCCCCGACGAGGCAGGGGAGTGGATCGCGGCGTCGGAGGCGCACGGCCTGGACCGGGTGTTCCTCGTCGCGCCGTCCTCCACCGCCGAACGACTCGCCGTGGTCGCCGAGGCCTGCCGGGGCTTCACCTACGCGACCTCGACCATGGGCGTGACAGGCGAGCGAGCCACCTTGTCCGGCCGGGCGCGCGTGCTGGTGGAACGCGCCCGCGCGGCCGGAGCGGAGCGCGTCTGCGTCGGGGTCGGCGTCTCAACCCCAGCCCACGCCGCCGAGGTGGCAAGCTTCGCAGACGGAGTGATCGTAGGAAGCGCCTTCGTGCGGTTAGTGAGCGAGGCAGACAGCGCGGCCGAGGCCCGGCAAGCGCTATCGGACCTCGCAGGACGCCTACGCGAGGCGGCGACGCTGGGGTAACCAGGACCGCCCAACCCCAGGCACCGGTGCCTTCGCTGGACTTGGGAGTGGTCTCGTGGAATCTGATGGGGTCAAATTCAACGAAACCGCTCCCAGGTCTGCGGGGGAGAGGTTCGGGAGCACCCTTGGGTTCCGCTGCCAGTATTGTTGTCGCAGCCGCACGGTGTTCGTGTGTGCGGGAGGCGAGGGAGTCTGAATGGTCACGCGGACGACGGCGGTTGATACGGGCCTGCCCGCGTGGGCGGAAAGTGAGTGGGCGGCGTGAGTGTTCTATCTGTGTTCACTCAGGCGAACACGGCGCTGTCGAAGCTGCCGTGGGAGAAGAGGCGGATCCGGCTGGGGCTCATTCGGCACCTCGCGAGCGAGGGGTACGACAATTGCCCCTGGAGTCGGAGAGGCCTTGATCCTCCTCGTCCTCGTAAGCAGATCGCGAAGTGGTTTGCGGAGCGTTCGGTCAGCGGAGTGGTGACGACACCGAAGGACTTGCAGGAAGCATTCGACGTGAGTCCCGAGGCAGCCGAGCTTCTGCTCATGTCGATGGTCCGCAGCTGCATGAAGGACCGAGAGTTCGCCGCAGGCTTGCGGCAGGGAGCCCTCGCGAATGACGTCGCGACAATCCGCGCGAGCCTTGAGGACGATGCCGCAGCGCGAAAGGCCGCTGAACAGGCGAAATACGGCCTAGTGCCTCCGGCGGTCGGAGGCTACGCGGGGATTCTGCGGGCGGACGAGGACCGGGTTCCTTACAACCCGGCGTACACGACCTACACCGCGGACGACGTGATTTCGTGGCTTGAGGACTCCGGGGGGTCGCGACTCCGGCTGGTGTGGGGATCCGGAGGATCCGGGAAGACACGATTGGCCCGCCAGGTCGAGGAAGTCCTCGGGGAATCAGGCGGCTGGCTTGTCCATCGAGCGAGCTCGGGGGAGGACTTGCCCGGGGCTGCTTTGCACCTCCTCGAGCGCTGCGGTGACCGGCGGGTGCTCCTCATCATCGACTATGCAGACAACCGCCTCGGCCTCGCGGAAGCAGAAGCCTGCCTGGCCCGCGCGGACCAGACCCACCGACTCCTTCTCCTTGCCCGCGCGGGCGGAGACTGGTGGGAGCGCCTCTGCAACGAGAACAAGGGTGCTGATGCCAGGACCGGTGAGGTTGAACTGACACCGGCCTCCCTGGACGGCGCGGCGATCAATGCCATCGCCACCGGAGCTGCCCACGAATACGCGCGGATACTGGGGGTGCCGTTCGACGGCGTCGAGGTCCACGTCACATTGGCAGGCGAACAGCCCCGCCCTCTCCTGCTCCACATGACGGCCCTCGTCGCGGTCCTCAACCTCGCGAATAACCCCCAATCGGATTCCGTCGCGGTGAAGCTCGATGAGGTGCTTGACAGCCTTCGGGCTCACGAAGAGACCTGGTGGCAGCTCATGGAGGAGCGCATGAGGCCGCAGTGGGGCGGCAAGACCATCACTCTCAAACAAGTCCGTCAGGCCGTCGCAACCGTCAACCTCCTCCGCCCCGCGACGAAGAAGGAAGCCCGGGCCGCCCTCACCCGGTCAGTCAGGCCCCGTGGAGCCACCGAGGGACTACTCCGCCTACTCCCGGCCCTCTACCGAGGTTCCGGATCAGACCCCATCGGCCCCGTTCAGCCCGATCTGTTTGCTGAGTACCTCGTTTTCCACGCCTTCGCGGAA
>WQYN01000155.1 GCA_009781225.1 Micrococcales bacterium
ACCAGGGGAGTCGCGGACGTTGACGGTGCCGTTCGGTGTGGCAGGAGCCTCGGCGACTGCGGTGGCCAATGGGTTGCCGGAGCCCCCGTCGACGTCTCCTACGACGGGTTCGCCGACGTCTCCTGCGCCTCCTACGACGGGTTCGCCGACGCCTTCGGGGCCTTCTGCGTCAGCTTCGCCGACGCCTTCGAAGCCGGGCCCGAATACCAAGGCCATCACGAAGGTTGCGATGCCGCTGGCCAAAGTCACAATGAAGGCGAAGACGACGATGAAGGCGAAGGCCTTGGCCTACCCGCTGGGCGGGCCCTCGATGAAGCTGACGTGGACGTCCTCCAAGCCAAAGGTCGCCAAGGTCTCGGCGAGTGGCGCGATCCGGGCGTTGAAGGCGGGGAGCACCGTCATCACCGCCAAGGCTGGCGGCAAGAAGGCCCAGCTCAAGGTCACCGTGGTCGCCAAGGCCGTCAAGGTCAAGGGTCTGAAGGTCGCCAAGGCGCCCAAGAAGGGACTCAAGGTCGGCGCGACCGTGCGCCTGACCGTCGCGCCCACCCCAGCCCGAGGAACCCTGAAGGCGATGCCGACGTTCACCTCCTCCAAGCGCTCGGTTGCCACCGTAGATGCCACCGGCCTGATCACCGCCCGAGCCAAAGGCTCAACGGTGATCAAGGTCAAGTTGGCCGGCAAGAGCAAGAAGGTGGTCGTCAAGGTCATCTGATCAGCGCGCGCGCACGGCGTGACCATGCATGTCGGGCCAGACCAAGCGGGGAACGTGATGGAAGTCGGAACCATCACGCTCGCCGACAGTACGACCGCCGTTGCCCATGGGATGCGACCGCCGCGCCACAAGTACCTGCCGATCAGACAGACACACCACCGGAGACGATGACGATGCCCAAACCCACACCTGAGGAAATGGCCGAGATCACACGCCGTTTCGAGAACTTCGACTACGAGACGGCTGTCGTCTACGAGGCCGGCGATCCCAACACCCCCGCGCACATTCTCATCACCCAGGCGCTTGCCGCGAAGATGTACCACCAACGCCAGGCGGACAAGGCCATGCACGAGGCCGTCGATGCAGCCCGCACGCAAGGACTGTCCTGGCACAGAATCGGATTGCAGCTCGGCGTCACAGGAGAAGCCGCCCGACAGCGCTACGCCCACACCTGAGCAGCAAGATTGGTGATGTCGGCGCATGCTCGTCACTGGGGCGTGGAACAATACCCGGGTGGGCGGTGCCCACGCCGATGACCTGGGACAGTAGGGGTCTTGAGAGAGAGGAACCACCTCGCCATGGATCGTGACCACGAGCGGGTGTTGCAGACCATCAGGGAGCGCGACGTGCGCTTTGTTCGCCTGTGGTTCACCGATGTGCTGGGGATCCTGAAGTCCGTGGCGATCGCGCCAGCAGAACTGGAGAGCGCGTTCACCGAAGGGATCGGGTTCGACGGGTCGTCAATTGAGGGCCTGACCAGGGTGTTTGAGGCTGACATGCTCCTGAAGCCCGATCCGAAGACCTTCCAGATCCTCCCCTGGCACGCCGCGACGCAGGCCACCGCTCGCATGATCTGCGACATCCTCACTCCCGACGGCCAGCCCTGCCTCGCCGACCCCCGGCACGTGCTCAAGAGAGCCCAAGCCAAGGCTCAAGACGTGGGCTTCACCTTCTACACTCACCCCGAAATCGAGTTCTACCTCTTCAAGAACAAACCCGGCCAGGCGCTGGAGCCCGCAGACTCGGCCGGCTACTTTGACCATTCCGCACGGGGATCCGCGCACGACTTCCGCCGTGCCACGATTCTCATGCTGGAAGACATGGGCATTTCCGTCGAGTTCTCCCACCACGAGGCTGGCCCAGGCCAAAACGAGATCGACCTGCACTACGCCGACGCCCTCACCATGGCCGACCAGATCATGACCTTCCGGACGGTCGTCAAAGAAGTCGCCCTCTCCAGCGGCGTGTACGCCACCTTCATGCCGAAGCCCATGGCTCAGCACCCCGGCTCAGGAATGCACACCCACCTCTCGCTCTTCGAGGGCGACCGCAACGCGTTTTTTGACCCCGCAGGCGAGAATCAGCTCTCGAACACCGCCCGACAGTTCATCGCCGGAATCCTGCGTCACGCTGGGGAAATGTGCGCCATCACGAACCAGTTCACGAACTCCTACAAGCGCCTGTGGGGCGGCGCGGAAGCCCCCGCCTATGTGTGCTGGGGCCACAACAACCGCTCGGCGCTGGTTCGCGTTCCCCTCTTCAAACAAGGCAAAGCGGACGCCGCTCGGATTGAGTTCCGCGCCCTAGATTCAGCCGCGAACCCGTACCTCGCCTATGCCGTGCTCCTCGCCGCTGGCCTAAAGGGAATCGAGGAAGGCTACTCCCTGCCCGACGGCGCCGAAGACGACGTCTGGACTCTCACCGACGCCGAGCGTCGCGCCCTAGGAATTGAGCCCCTCCCCACGTCATTGTCCTCCGCCGTCCGTGCAATGGAGGATTCCGAGTTCCTCGCCGATGTCCTCGGCGAACACGTCTACTCCTATGTGCTGCGCGAAAAGCGCCAAGAATGGCTCGAATACCGCACTCAGGTCACGCCCTGGGAACTCGACCGCTTCCTCCCGATCCTCTGACATGGACCATCCGCTGGCCCGCGCGCCCGCCCCCCATCCGCCCACCTCGGCCCGCGCCCAAGCCCTGCTCCGCGAGCTCGCCACCGCTGGTCATGACCTAATGGCGCACGATGACGGCCCTTCCCGCATGGTCACGATCTCGCGTGCCGCAGACCCTGACCAGGCTCTCCTCGCCCTCACACGAATCGCTGCCACCGCGGGACCTCACCTGCGCACCGTCGTGGACGATGACGACGCTTTCGCCCGATTGATCGCGGTCCTCGGTGTGTCAGACGCCTTGGGAGATCACCTGGTGAGGCATCCCGAACACCTGGAAGTGCTGGTAGGGGAGGAGAGTCGACTCGAACGAGACGCAGAAGAGGTGAGGGACGCCCTGCTGGACGCGGTTGGAGTGAGGGGAGAGCGGACTCCTACCGACGCGCTGCGGGTGGCGTATCGGCGGCGGCTTTTGGAGATCGCGGCGCACGACTTGGTGAGCGACGAGCCCGCGGCGATCGTCGACATCGTTGGTCGGGCGTTGGCAGACTTGGCGGCGGGCGCTCTGGAGGCGGGACTCGCCATCGTGCGCAGTCAGGTAGAGAGGGGTGCGACGACTCGGCTTGCGGTGATGGGGATGGGGAAGTGCGGGGGGCGTGAACTGAACTACGTCTCGGATGTGGATGTGATGTACGTCACAGCCGACGAGGGGGACCTCGCGGTGGCGACGGAGCTGGCAGGGAGGCTGCAGCGGGTCTGCGGAGGGGCGTCGGGGGAGCCGGCGTTGTGGACCGTGGATGCGAACCTTCGGCCCGAGGGGCGCGATGGGCCGTTGGTGCGGAGTCTGGAGTCGTACCGGGCGTACTACGAGCGGTGGGCCAAGACCTGGGAGTTCCAGGCGCTTCTCAAGGAGCGGGTTGTTGCGGGGGACCGGGAGGTCGGCGAGGCGTTTGTGCAGATGACGACGCCGATGGTGTGGGCGTGCGTCGAGCGGGAGGGGTTCGTTGAGGAGGCGCAGGCGATGCGGCGGCGGGTGGAGTCGCAGGTGCCGGAGGGGGAGGCGGAGCGGCAGATCAAGCTCGGTCGCGGTGGGTTGCGGGACGTCGAGTTCACGGTGCAACTGCTGCAACTGGTACATGGGCGGGGCGACGAGTCGATTCGCTGCGCCGGGACGCTGGAGGCGTTGGCAGCGCTAGCTGCGGGCGGGTATGTGGGGCGGAAGGATGCGCACAGGCTGGGGGAGTGCTACCGGATGCTGCGGGTGCTGGAGCATCGTGTGCAGGTCAGACGCTTGCGCCGGACGCATTTGCTCCCGACGGACCCCGGTGAGCTGCGGCGGTTGGCGCGAGCTGCGCGGTTGGCTCCGGGGGCGGAAACGCGAGCGGCGCGGTTGGCTCCGGGGGCGGGAGACCAGGTGATGGAGGTGTGGGCGGCGACGCGGCGCGAGGTTCGGGCGCTGCATCAGGAGGTGTTCTACCGGCCGCTGCTTCCCGAGACCGCGCGTTTGACAGCGGACGAGGCGGTGTTGGCGCCGTCGGCGGCGCGCGCGCGGCTCACGGCCCTGGGATACCGGGACCCGGGTGGTGCGCTGGCACACATCGCTGCCCTGACTCAGGGCGTCTCGCGCCGCGCCTCCATCCAGCGCCAACTCCTGCCCGTCATGCTCGGCTGGTTCGCCGAGGGCGCGGACCCAGACGCGGGATTGCTGCTGTTCCGGCGAGTCTCGGAGGAGCTGGGCGCCACGCCCTGGTACCTGCGGATGCTGCGCGACTCGGCGGGCGCGGCCGAGCATCTCTCGCAGGTGCTCGCGACCTCGCGCTTCGTCGGCGAAGGCCTGGCCCACTCGCCGGATTCCGTGCTCTGGTTTGGGGACGCGGCCAAGCTTGTCCCGCGTGGGCGCGCGGAGCTCGACGCCGAGATCGCTTCCCTGGTCGCGCGCCATCCCGAGGCCATCGAGGGGGCCCGCGAGATCCGAGCGGTTCGCCGCCGCGAGCTGGTCCGCATCGCGGCAGGCGTGCTGGTGGAGGGGTTGGCCACCGCGACGGCGGCGCAGGCCGTGACGTCGGTCACCGAGGCTTCGCTCGCCGGCGCCCTGCGTTTGGCGGAAGCTCACGCGCTCGCCGGGCTGGTTCCCGGCCTGCCCGCCCGCGACACCGCTCCCACTCGGCTTGCGGTCGTCGCGATGGGCTCCTTCGGCGGTCGTGAGATGGGGCTGAGTTCCGACGCTGACGTCCTGTGGGTCCACGATCCTGCCCCCAATGTGGACGATGACGAAGCTCAGGTTTGGGCGGTCGGCGTCGCCGGGCTTGTGCGCTCCTTGCTGGGGGACCTCGGTCCACAGCCGCCTCTTGAGGTGGACGGTGACCTGCGTCCCGAAGGCCGAGCCGGTCCCTTGGCTCGGTCGCTGGCCGCCTACCAGGAGTATTACGAACGCTGGGCCTCGCCCTGGGAACGCCAAGCGCTCCTGCGCGCTCGACCCCTCGCCGGCGATGCGTCGGTTCTGGAGCGATTTGTCCCTCTGGCGGACTCGGTTCGCTACCGACCCTCCGGGGTGAGTAACGCTGAGCTGACCGAGTTGCGACGCCTCAAGGCTCGGGTGGATTCCGAGCGCCTTCCCCGGGGAGTAGAACCCCGCGGCCACCTCAAACTGGGCCCCGGCGG
>WQYN01000156.1 GCA_009781225.1 Micrococcales bacterium
GGGTGGGAGGGGGGTGGGGCCACCACCCAATCTAGAAACGGGGGCGTGCTGGGGTGGGTGTGGGGGCGTGCTGGGGTGGGGGCGGGGCAGCGAGTGCGAGGAATCCGACACTTTGGAGCGGTGTCATGGGTCTTGGATTGTCGGATTCCTCGCACTCGGCGTTGGGGGGTGGGGGGTTGGGGGGCGGTAGCATTCCGGGCATGAAGAAGCTTCTTGTCGTGGCCGCCGTGGCGGCCCTTGCTCTGGTGGCGCCGCCTGCGGCCACCGCTGCTGACGTCACCGGTTCTGTGACTCTGACCGCGCCAAAGTCCGTGGGGTTTGGGAAGTCTGCCACCTTGTCGGGGCAGGTGACGGTCGAGGGGGTTGCGGCGGGCGACTCGTCGCTCCTCTTTGAGCGGAAGATCTCCGGGACGGGGTGGGAAAGGTTTGCCACGGGGTCTGCGGGCGCCGACGGGAGCTTCTCCGTCAAGGTCAAGGTGCGGTCGCAGACTCAGTTTCGGGTGACGACAACGACCGGCCCGACGCTTGTCTCGCCGGTTCGGACCGTGAAGCTCAACACCGGCACTGCGGTGCAGCGGGCACTGCTGGAGACGGCTCTGAAGCACTGTTCCAAGGGGCTTCCTGCCTCGACATTGAAGGCCGGGGTGTACATCTACGGTGGGCCCAAGGCGTTCAAGGTGGTGGGCAAGTATGCGCGCGTCGGCCTGGCCTGCATGGACGCGGACGGCTTGATGCTGGGGGCAGCTGGGGAGTACTGGCAGAAGAAGGGGAAGGTGTGGAAGTTCTACTACGGAACCCAGAACTACCCCGAGTGCCGGAAGTTCGACCACAAGGGCTGGCCGATGAAGGTCACGGGCCGGCTGTGCATCGTGGTCAAGCGCGGGAAAGTGGTGGGCGAGCCCCGGGCTATTCGGCGGTAAGTGTGGGGAGGGCTCACCCCTCGCGCCGACTATGTCGGAAGCTGACCTACGTGAGCGCTGTCAGGCTCCTTGGAGGTCAGGTTTCGCCATAACCGCTGCGGGGAGGCGGCTGGGCCCGTGTTCGAGTCGCTCAGGACTCCGCCCCCAGAAGTATCGCCTGACCTCCGCGAGCGCTGAGGATCTGGACAGCCTTGCGGTCGAACGAAGCAAACGCGTCGGCGCCGCCGACATGACCAAGGTGAGCGATCACACCGTCAGCGAAGTCCCCACCCGAGTCGAGGAAGACCAGGCCGGCGGCGACGGCATCACGGTCAACGACCACACCCTCGGTGCCGATGAGTTCACGAATCGCCTCGGACGCCTCGTGCGCGTGCAGGCGGTAGCGCCCGCGAATGACCCAGGCAAACTCACAGAGAGCCGGGAGCGTCAGGATGATGGCTTCTGACTGCTCCACGAGGCCGAGGGCCTGTGCCGACTGTGCGGGATCGTCGTGGACCGCCATCCTGACCAGGATGTTGGTGTCGGGAGCAATCCGCACTATTTGACCTCCCCTGCCCACCCGGCCTCAATGGTCTCGTTGATCTCCTCGATCGTCGCGACGATCGGGCTCCGACCAGCGAGGCAGCCATAGAAGCGTCCCCAGCGTCCGCTCGCTCCCCTGGGAGCGATCCTGACAGCCCCGTCTGGAAGCACGGTGAGCTCGAGTGACTCTCCAGGACCGACTCCAAGCTGGGAGGTGACGTCCTTCCCGATGGTCACCTCGCCCTTGTAATCCACCAACAGTGCTGTCATGCTGCACTCGCTCTCGTGAGACTTCCGTCAATCGTACCGCCTGGGCGTTCGCGCGACCCGGGCGAGGTGTGGGGTACGCTGTCACGCAACCTACGCCGATCGAACGAAGGCTCCCCGATCATGCCGAACCCTCCCGTCTTGGACTCCAGGTCAGCCCTCTCGCTCCCCCGATACGGATGCCCTCCCGGTGTTGCCGTGATGCGCTTCTTTCGGAAGTGTGTGACGTTTTCGGGTCGAGCGTCGCTCTCGGAGTACTGGTGGGCACAGCTTTTCCAACTCGTTGTGACGGCCCCGGCGATCGTGATGTTCGTCGGTGAGCTGGGCAGGGCCCTGAGCGCACATGACGAACAACACCGAACCATGCGTTCATCTGTGGGCCAGGGCTCTGAACTGGGTTGGAGCAACGGCAGGTGGGTGGCAAGTGTCGTCATGTTGGTCGTCGCGGCGGTGGTCTTCGTGATTCCGCAAACCTCCCTGACCAGTCGACGCCGGCACGATGTCAACATCCCCGGCAGGCCTTTTGCGCTCACTCTCTCGGGGGTCCATGCGACCCGCTGGGCCGTCCTTCGGAACTCGAACCCGGAAGGGGCGCGTTTCGATGAAGACGGCGGTACAGCATGGAAAGCGGCGGGCTGCCCGAGGCCCGTGCGCACAATCTGGTTCTGAAACAGGCCGGCGACACGGGGGGATGGATGCTCGGAGAACCTCGGAGCTTTCAAGGAGGTTGTCCTTGCTCGCAGGCTTGGGAGGGCTCACCTCTCGCGCCGACTATGTCGGAAGCTGACCTACGTGAGCGCTGTCAGGCTCCTTGGAGGTCAGGTTTCGCCATAACCGCTGCGGGGGGCGGCTGGCCGCCGCACAAACCCAGCCGCACAAACCCAGCCGCACAAACCCAGCGCGGAGGTTGGGGGCTCGCTGGGGGCGGGCGCGCGTAGGCTGGGGGGGTCCTGATCACGCACCAACACGAAGGATGAACCGATGGCTGCAGAGTCCTCGTTCGACGTTGTCTCTCGGGTGGACCACCAGGAGGTCGACAATGCCCTCAACCAGGCGGCAAAGGAGGTGGCACAGCGCTACGACTTCCGCGGCACGGATGCACGAATCGCCTGGTCAGGGAAGGAACTGATCGTGATGACGGCGAACGCCGAGGAACGGGTCAAGGCAGTTCTCGACGTCTTGCAGACCAAGTTGGTCCGGCGCGGTGTGTCCCTCAAGGCCCTCGACGCCTCGGAGCCCAAGCAGTCCGGCAAGGAGTTCCGCATCGACGGCAACCTCAAGGAGGGGCTGTCTGCTGACCTCGCCAAGAAGATCGCCAAACTCATCCGCGACGAGGGACCCACCGGGGTCAAGACCACGATCATGGGAGACGCGGTACGCGTTGCATCCAAGTCCAAGGACCAGCTTCAATCGGTGATGGCCATGCTCCGCGAGGAAGACTTCGAAGTAGCCCTCCAGTTCACCAACTACCGCTGAGGCGGGGTTGCGGATGCGGATCCCCTGACCCCCACACCCACGCGCGTCTGTAGGGTTGTGCGGTGGCTCGGGCTCGTCGATTGTTGCTGGATACGACTCCGCTTCGCGTGTCTAGCGATTTCCGCCGCCTGTGGGGCGGGCTTGCCTTGGCGCATATTGGCTCCCAGCTGACGATCCTCGCGATTGGCCTTCAGGTGTACCGGATCACTCGCTCCACCTTCAATGTTGGCTTGGTCGGCCTCTTCGCGCTGGTCCCACTGCTGGTCATGGGGCTCTATGGTGGCGCGCTCGCCGACACGCGCGATCGCCGCCGCGTGGCGATGACGGCATCGTTCGTGATGTGGTGCTGCACCCTAGCCCTGGTGGCGCAGGCCGTGGCTGGCGCAAGCAACGTCATCGTTCTCTATGTTTTGGTGGCGATTCAGTCGGGGGCGATGGCGGTCAACTCGCCGGCACGAGGCGCGATCATCCCGCGCATCATGCCCGCCGAGCTGCTCCCCGCCGCGAACGCATTGACCCAGGTGACGCACACGATAGCGCTGACTGCCGGCCCGCTCCTGGGTGGGATCCTCGTCGCCTCCTTCGGGTTCGCGGCGACCTACACCGTGGACGCGTTCACCTTCACCGCCGCGCTCTACGCCCTGTGGCGCCTCCCCCCGATCCCGCCCCTGACCTCGGAGAAGACCGCAGCCCTCCGCGGCTGGCGCGCCGTGGCCGACGGTTTCCGCTTCCTTGCCACCGCGCCGAACCTCCGCATGACCTTCCTGGTCGACATGGCCGCGATGATCTTCGCCTTCCCGCGCGTCCTGTTCCCCGCGATCGCCGCCCTGGTCATCGGGGGCGGCGACACGACGGTCGGCACCCTCACCGCCGCGCTCGCCGTCGGCTCCGCCATCGCGACCCTGCTCTCCGGCCCGGTCTCGCGCAGCCGCCGCCACGGCCGCATCATCGGCGGCGCGGTCGCCGCGTGGGGCATGTCGATCGCAGTCTTCGGCGTCGTCATCGTTCTCGCTGGCAGCACGAGCCCCCCCACAATCATGTGGGGCACGATGGCGACCGCCTGCCTCGCGCTTGCCTGCGCCGGTGCCGCTGATGCCGTCTCAGCGGTCCTTCGGGGAACGATCCTGCAGGTAGCAGCCCCGGACGACATGCGCGGCCGGCTCCAGGGAGTGTTCATTGTCGTCGTCGCCGGCGGGCCGCGCTTCGGCGACATGGTGCTCGGTACGGGTGCTACAGCGCTGACCGAAGGGTGGATCGCCGTCATCGGTGGTCTGGCCTGCGTGGTCGCCGTCGCCGCCCTCATGCGCCTGCAACCCCAGTTCGCCCGCTACGACGCCCGCCACCCCACCCCCTAGCCCCCGGCCGCCTCGCCGGACCCTCAGCCACCGATACCCTGGGACTTCCCCCTGCGCGGAAAGGAATCTTGTGACCGAGCTGATCGACACCACCGAGATGTACCTCCGCACCGTCTATGAGCTGCTCGAAGAGGGGATCGCCCCCATGCGCGCCCGCATCGCCGAGCGCCTGGACCACTCCGGTCCCACGGTGTCGCAGACCGTCGCCCGCATGGAGCGCGACGGCCTCATCCGCCTGGGGACCGCCCGCGTCCTCGAACTGACCGACGCCGGCCATCGACGAGCGACCCGCGTCATGCGCAAGCATCGCCTCGTGGAATGCCTGCTCACCGACGTGATCGGCCTCCCCTGGGAGCACGTCCACGCCGAGGCCTGCCGCTGGGAGCACGTCGTCTCCGAGGAGGTCGAGCGCCGCCTCATCATCCTCCTCGGCGACCCGACGACCTCCCCCTTCGGCAACCCCATCCCAGCCCGCGACGAGATCGGCGGCACCGCAAATCCTCCCGCCACCAGCGCTAATGCCGCCCCGCCCACCGCCAACCCCAACCCCACCAACCCCAACCCCTCCCACCCCAACCCCTCCAACCCCAACCCCAACCCCAACCCCTCCAACCCCAACCCCAACCAACCCCAACCCCAAC
>WQYN01000157.1 GCA_009781225.1 Micrococcales bacterium
GGGCAGATTGCCCCGCCCAAACTCCAGGCGGCGGCTCTCGGCGTGTCGCAAGGTGCGCCATCGTCCGTAATGACCCAGCCCATCGCGACGGGTGCGTTTGACGTCGCGGGAGTGAGCTGGGAGGAAGGAAAGGCACCGGAGTCAGTCCGCATGCGCGCCTGGGTGGACGGAACGTGGACGGCGTGGCAGGCGCTGGAGGATGCCACGGTCGAAGGCGGGCCAGACCCGGGGTCCGCCGAGGCCCTGGGCGCCTCCGGAGCGACCGAACCCTTTATCGCCGCGGGCGCGAGCGGCCTCCAGATCGAGGTCAATGGTGCGGTCATGGGCATGGCGGGACTCTCCGCCATCGTCATTCCTGCAGCGACACCCAAGAAGGGCGAACCGGAGCCGGTCCCCACGCCCACGACCCCCCCAGGGGAGATTCCCAACACGGACGCATCCCTCGTGGAGACCGACGCCCAAGGCAACCCCGTGATCCACCTGCGCAAGGAGTGGGGAGCGAACGAGAAGCTCGTCGTGGACAAGGACCGCAAACCGTTCACCACCCTGCGTGGCGCCGTCATCCACCACACGGGCGGATCGAACATCTACACCGCGGAGCAGGTGCCGGGGATCGTCAACGGCATCTTCACGTACCACGTCAACGGCAACGGATGGAACGACGTCGGCTACAACTTCCTCGTCGACAAGTACGGACGGATCTGGGAGGGGCGCGCCGGAGGGATCACCAAGAACGTAGTCGGCGCCCATTCCTCGGGCTTCAACGACGAGACCGTGGGGATCTCGGTCCTGGGCAACTACCAGCTCGTGGGGGTTCCCGAGCCGGCCATGGCGGCGATGCGGTCGCTGCTCGTGTGGAGGCTGGGAGTCGGTGGAATCACCGATCCGTCGGGAACCACGACGTATCTGAGGCTCAAGGATCCGCAGCCGATTGTCCTCGGCCACCAGGACACTGCCTACTACTCGGCGGCGGCGGGCATGTGGTACAACCGGACCGACTGCCCCGGGGTTTTCCTCGAGCCAAGGCTCGGTGAGCTGCGGGTAAAGCCTGGTCCGAGCCTTCCCAAGCCCTACGTGGCGGGAAGGCCACGCGTGACGGTGTCCAAGGAGAAAGTGGTCAAAGGCAAGTCAGCGACCCTGACGGTCACCTGGACAGGCGGAGGAAAGCCTCTGAACGGGATCGTGGAAATCCAGCACTCCACCAAGGGGACCTGGAAGAAGGTCGACCAAATTGAGGTGGTTGACGGGGTGGGGAAGCTCAAGGTCACCCCGAGTTCCTCCAGCACCTACCGGGCCTGGGCTCTGGCTGTGACAGCGCCTGAGCTGGGGTCCATCAGCGCAGCGTCGGCCTACTCGCCACCCGAGGCCTCGGTGCGGGTCATCCCCGTCAAGGCGAAGTCGGTGCCCAAGATTGTCGCTCCGGTCTTCGCGGCGAACAAGGTCAACGCCGAGGTCACGGTCCAGTGGAAGGGCACCAAGGGCTACCCGCCGAAGATGCTCCTCCAGGCTCGCCGCGGTGGGCGCTGGGTGACCGTGCGCACGCTCACGATGGCCAAGCAGTCTCAGCGTCGCAGTTCGACCGTCACGGTCGTGGGGACAACAAAGCTGCGGGCCATTGCCGATAAGAAGGCGGTCAAGCGCGGCGCCGCCCGACCCAAGTCGGTGACCGTCGCGATCAGGGCTTACTGACCTTACGAGAGCGTGGTCGGCTCCGGCTCGTGGAGAGTCTCGGAGCGCCACCCCGAGTACTCCTCCTCGCCCTCTGAGCCCTCCGGGTAACGGCGCTGCCGCGCCTCCCAGCCGTCAATCGAAAGTTGGCGCGCCGCCTCCGCGGTGAAGACGGGCGTGAACTGGCCGCGCCCCGGCAGCCACAGCCACTGCGGGAAGACGAACACCGGCGGCCCCTTCGGCTCGTCCCCCACCGTCAGCCCTAGGTCAAGGATCGCCCCGCTCATATACGAGTAGCGCTCCATCGTCTGCTTAAGGCGCGCAGCCTCGGCCTTGACATCGCCCACCATCGCGACCTTCAGCTCGAGGACTAGCAGGTTGTGGGCCGTTCCCCGCATTCCGCGATGGTGGATTGACAGGTCCACGGGTCGGCGGGTCGGCTCGGAAGCCGGCGCCGTCGGCATCGTTCCCTCGCGGTTGTATTCGACGTCAATGTCCCAGGAACGAGGGAACTCGTTGCGAAGCCGCCATCCGACCTGGTGGGCGATGACACGCTCCGACGCCGTGAAGGGAACTCGAACGTTCTCCAGCAGGGAGTACTCGTCGAGAATGACGGTCGTGAGGGCGGTGCGCAGACGAGCTTCCACTTGCGACATGGCGACAACCTACCGCATGCGACGGCTCTCGGGGTTGTTGGCAGTGGCCGAAGGCCGTCACACCTTGGTGATCGGCGCGAACCGGAGCATCAGTCGCTTGGTCCCCTCGTCGGGGAATTCGACGCGCACCGTCGCCATGGGCCCCGTCCCCTCAAGAGCCGTCACCACCCCCGGCCCATAGACCTCGTGGACGATGGCGTCACCCCGGGAGAGCTCAGGAATCTCGCCTTCTGCTCTGGGTCGAGCCGAGCCAAATCCCGCGACGTCGCCGCCTTGCTTGTTGCTTCGGGTGATCCCCGTGTGGGCTGCGCTGGCGCGCTCCTCCCCAATCCTGCGCAGCACCTCCGTGGAGGTCTCAGCCCGCTCCCAGGTGATGACCTCCTCGGGGATGTCGCTGAGGAAGCGGCTCGGCGCAAACTCGCGGAACCGTCCCCAGGTGGCACGCGTCGATGCCCGTGTGAGGTAGAGCCGCTCGCGGGCACGCGTAACTCCCACGTAGGCAAGGCGTCGCTCCTCCTCCAACTCCTGGGCATCGGCAATGGAACGCGCATGGGGGAGGGTCCCGTCCTCCATTCCCGTGAGGAACACCACGGGGAACTCCAATCCCTTAGCGGTGTGGAGGGTCATCAAGGTGATCTGTCCTGCCCCGGCGTTCTCGTCATCGTCGAAGGGAATGTGGTCGGAGTCCGCGACGAGCGAGACACGCTCCAGGAAGTCGGAAAGGCCCGCTCCCTCGTTGGTCTTCTCGAACTCCGCGGCGACGGCGTGAAGCTCGGCGAGATTCTCCTTGCGGGACAGGTCCTGAACGTCGGTGGATGCATCGAGCTCGGCGATGTAGCCCGAGGCGTCCAGGGCCTCATCGAGGAGGGCAGCGGGCCCGGCCCCGTTGGCTGCCATCTCGGTCAGTTTGTCGATGAGCTGGCAGAAAGCCGCGATGGCCTTGGCGGCGCTCGGCTGCATGTCGGGGATGTCCTCACGCAGGGCCGCGCCAAAGGAGATGCCACGCTTGTCCGCCCACGCCGCGATCTTCTCCTGAGCCCGTTGGCCGATCCCGCGCTTGGGAACGTTGATGATGCGCCGGAAACTGACGGTGTCCTCCGGGTTGTCGGCGGCGCGCAGGTAGGCGATGGCGTCACGGATCTCGCGGCGGTCGTAGAACCGCGTCCCGCCAACGACCGCATAGGGAAGGCCGAGGCGCATGAGCTGCTCTTCCAGAGCCCGAGACTGCGAGTTGGTTCGGTAGAACACCGCGACATCGCGCGGCCTGGTCCCGTACTCGCCGCCGAGGCGATCAATCTCCTCGGCAATGAATCGCGCCTCGTCTGGCGCCGTATCCGCCGCGTATCCCACGACCTTGGCGCCGGGATCGCCCGAGGTCCACAGCCGTTTGGGCTGCCGCCCAGGATTCTGCACGATGACGGCATTGGCGGCAGCGAGGATGTTCTGTGTCGAGCGGTAGTTTTGCTCCAGCAGTATGGTCCTCGCCTCGGGGAAGTCCCCCTCAAACTCGTCAATGTTCCGGATCGTTGCCCCTCTGAAGGCGTAGATCGACTGGTCGGCGTCTCCCACCACCGTGAGCTGTCCCTCTTGGGCCTCGCCCGCCTTGACCAGCTCACGGATGAGTTCGTACTGGGCGTGGTTCGTGTCCTGGTACTCGTCCACAAAGACGTGGCGGAAGCGGAGCCGGTAGCCCTCGGCGATCGTGGGGAAGGCCTTGAAGAGTCCGACGGTGTTCATGATGAGGTCGTCGAAGTCCATGGCATTGGCTGCCAGGAGCCGAGCCTGGTAGGCCCGGTAGACCGAACCAATCACCTCGTTGATCGGGTTGCGCCCGCTGGGCCTGGCCGCGCGATCGAGATCGTCGGGGTCGATCAACTCATTCTTGAACCCTGAGATGCGGCTCGCCAGGACGCGGGGAGGGTACCCCTTGGGGTCAAGGTCGAGTCCCTGGGCTACCAAGGTGAGGAGCCTCAAGGAGTCTTCGGCGTCGTAGATGGTGAACGATGAGGTCATCCCCAGGGTCTTCGCCTCGGCCCTGAGGATCCGCACACAGGCCGAGTGGAACGTCGAAACCCACATGCGCCGCGCCGGGGCGCCGACCAGGTCGACAACACGCTCGCGCATCTGGGCGGCAGCCTTGTTGGTGAAGGTGATGGCCAGGATCTGGCCGGGCGCAGCCTCGCCGGTCGCCAGGAGGTGGGCAATGCGGTGGGTGAGCACCCGGGTCTTCCCCGACCCGGCCCCGGCCACAATGAGCAGGGGCCCGCCTCGATGGAGAACCGCCTCGCGTTGCTCAGGGTTCAGTCCCTCCAGGAGTCGCTGCGCCGCCGCGGGATCAACGGAAGGTCGAGGCGCGTGGCGAGGCCCGTCATCGTGCACATCTGGCGAAGCGGAGGTGAGATCCCAACGCTGCTGGATCGAGGGCAGGCGAGCGAGGTCAATGAGCGGGGCGGCGGCGGGCAGCTGTGACATGGCCCGACCAGCCTACGTCGTCCCACCCTCCCATCCCACCCCCAAGCAACGAGTATGTGAGTTTGCGAGGGACAACAACGCTGCCACCCCCCCTTAACCCTCAGGTTTCCACA
>WQYN01000158.1 GCA_009781225.1 Micrococcales bacterium
CAGTGGTTGCGCAAAATATCTCTACGTCATCAAGAGGGGGCCAGGCTTCGCCTGGCGCTGCCGCCCCTTTCGCCTGTCGGCGGGGGCGGCCAACAAAGAAGGTCATGAGGATCGGGAACTGAGGCCCGCCAACATGCATACGGCGGACACCTCCGATGCCGTGGATCCACCCGGAGGTGGCAAATAGTGACGTAGTGCCCTTGATGCCCGTTAGTCAGCGACACGACCAGCCTTCGCACGACGAGCGGCTTCCCAGTCGAGGTGACCAGCACGCGGGCCCTTGGACCAGAAAATCACGTGCTTCAGGTGATGTTTGGCGCGCCTCGCCTACGGCACGATCCCGGTGAGTCAGCCGAGAGGTGTGGCTCCCACAGCGATTGATGTGTTCGGAAACCCAGCGAAGGAGGAGTTGTCATGCGTCCCGTAATTCGCCGCACCGTCCTGTCCGTTACCCCATTGACCGCGATAGCCGCGGTCGGACTGGCAGCGGCGGCAACCACTGCCACTACCGCAAGTGCGGATGGCGCATGTGTCACCGCCGGTGCCACCACGACTTGCACCTACACCACCGTCGGCGAAGCGAGCCTGCAGATACCCGACGGGGTGACCACCGTGCAGGTGACCGCCGTTGGGGGCGCAGGGGGCGGTGATCCCTTCGACAGTGCTGGCGGTCCCGGTGCCGTGGTGACAGGCGAGGTTGCCGTCCCTTCCAACGGAACCTTGTACATCGAGGTGGGCGGGAATGCGTCGGTGTTTGAGGGGGGGAGCAACGGTGGAGCGAACAGCCCAAATAATCGGTCTGGCCCGGGCGGCGGGGCCAGCGACGTGCGGACGCTCCCCAACACTGATCCGAACACGCTGTCGTCTCGACTGCTCGTGGCCGCCGGCGGCGGTGGTGGCGGCGTCGGGCTCGGGGCGGGCTGCAGTACTGCAGGCGGGTCGGGCGGTGCCGGCGGAGAACCGGGGATGGACGCGGCCGAGACCAGTGCCGCTGATCCCGACATCGGCGGCAAAGGCGGAACCAGCGGAGGATCGGGCGGGGCCGGCGGCACGTCGGCGACCTTCGGTGCTAGCAACGGCGGCCAGGGTGGGGCCGGCAGCCCCGGACAGGGCGGCTCCGCCGGCCTCGGTGCTACTGGAGATCCTTGCGCCGGTGGCGCTGGTGGCGGCGGGCTGATCGGCGGCGGTGGCGGTGGTGGAGGCGGATTCGATGGCTCCAGCCCGTCGGGCCAAGGCGGTGGGGGCGGTGGTGGGGGCGGCTCGAACCTGGTCCCACCTGGCGGCACCTCTGGTGTCGACACCACCGGCATCCCTGAAGTGGTGATCACCTACACTGCGAACCCCGCTAGCCAGCTGGCTGGGCTGCTGCAGGCCGTACAGAAGGTCGGACCGGGCCACAGCCTGGCGGACAAGGTTACCCAGGCCCAGGCCTACCTGGCCTCCGGAGATGTCACCGACACCTGTTCGACGCTCGGCACGTTCACCGGCGAAGTCAACGCGCAGACCGGCATGTCGATCCCGACGGTCACTGCCGCCCAGCTCATCACCCTCACCCAGGGCATCCAGACGGTGCTGGGATGTTGAGTCAGTGACCTCACTACGAGCTGTTCGCCGTGACTTGAAAACCTCCGCAACGGGTCAGAGATTGCAGGTACGAGTCGAATCGACGGCCGTGACACCCTGGTGACACACGGGGCCCCCAAGCGACCGGAAGCCACGAGAAACGACAGCGGTGTCTTTTTGCTGGTCAGGAGCGGTTTCCGGGCAAACGGGCAGGTCGTCAAACCACCCGCCACGGAGTCCCGCCTACAGGCCGGCAAGGCAACGGCAGCCGGGGCATTGACTGAACGCTCCTCCGTGCCGAACGGCCCTCGGCCGTGCAACAGGCGTGCAACACGCAGCGGACAATCACCTCAGCTTCCGAGCAGTCACGGTCGGTGGCCCCAGCGCCACCCAGCCCATGACCAGCCCTAATGTGCCCAACAGGTCGTAACGGGCATTCTGGTCCCGGCTCAATCACACCTAAAAAGCGCGAAGTCGGACCAGTCCTCGCGGACGGCTCGTACTGGAGCAACCACTGGAGCAACACGCCGCACATCGGCGAACACCTCGCCGGACGCCCGTGGACGGGTGACCAGGACTTTCGCCTCCGGAGCGGACTCGAACAGATCCCCAAAGACCCCTCGCTAATTCTTGGCATGCAAGAGGTTCGGGAGTTCGATTCTCCTCGCCTCCGCGTCCCTGACCAGGGCTTCCCCGGCCGAGCGTCGAGGTTAGGCGGACCTCCTGCGATTACGCGGTGTCAAACAATGACACCGCGTAATGCAGAGGAACTCTCCGAGTTGGGAACGCCTCTCGAGGAACAGGTCGAGCCGGTGTCTCACCTCCATGTCATGCTCGTATCGACAGGAGGAAGCGATGAGGTTGGAGCAGGCGATCGAACTGGCACGCCGGTTCCATGCCGGTCAGACAGACAAGGCGGGCCGGCCCTATCTCGAACACGTGCTGCGAGTCGCGGACGGAGTCGACGCTCCCGACGAGAAGCTCGTGGCCGTCATGCACGACCTGCTCGAAGACACGATCCTCGACAGCACCGACCTCTTCTGCGCCGGCTGCCCACCTCACGTGCTCCTCGCCGTTGAAGACATCACCCACCTGGCCGGAGAGTCATACGAAAGCTACCTACGTAGGGTGGCGTCCAATCCATTGGCGTTAGCCGTCAAGCGAGCCGACATATCGGACAACGCGTCGGAGGATCGTCTCCGGCTGCTCGACCCCGAAGACGCGGGCCGCCTGCGCGAGAAGTACCGCCATGCCCGGTCGTTGCTCGAAGAATTCTCCGCGGCTCCGGTTATCTCCGAGCCAAGTCAGCGGGAACGTGGAGCACAGTTCGCGGCGCTTGGAACGCCGACGAGCTCGGAGCTCGTATGCAACACCTTCTGGTGCGGCAGGTGTGGCAGGCCAGCGGGAACCTTGACCCTCTTCTCGGACGCCCCGACGCTCCTTGAGGAGCGCCACGCCCTGCTCTTCACGCAAACTCTCGTCGGCTCATCGACTGGCCGGGTTGACGACGAGAAGGCAGTGCAGACCGCTATCGCCAAACGCGACGCCGCGTTCTTGGGTCGACTTGACCACGAACTCGTTCCCTTCTGGTGCCTGCGATGCGAGAAGGTCTACTGCAACGCCCATTGGGTTCATTGGGTCGAGTTCGACGATGGCTTCTACGACTGCGACCGCGGTCGCTGCCCCGAGGGTCACGTCCGGACCCTCTCGGACTGACCGATGCGGACATCGCCCAACAGGAGGAAGAGACGTCTGATTCGTCCGGACGGCCCACCTGACGATCTCATGATCGTGATTCGGGCGACGCCAAATAGTCGGACCGAGGCCGCCGAACAGATCGCGGATAGCGCGTCGCTCTCCGCGCGCGTCTATGTCATCGAACTCGCCGAGGGCATCCGCCACGTGCTTTTTGGCGTGTCGGTGTTCGCCCACCCGGACGGCCAGGATGTCTCCACCGTTCTCGATCGGTTCGCGGCCGCATCGATGTTCGTCGAGGCTCCGGTGGGCGCACTGCGGAGGGCCGGGTTCGAGGTCCTCCCGACAGGCGAAAACCCCAACCACTACGACATCCAGCTGCTCGGTGGCGTCACCGAGGACGAGCCGACGCCGTCCGACGAGGTCATCCGAGCCGCCGCCGCACGCCTGCTCGATGCCGCCGGCGATCTGCGCCCGAACCCGTCGTACGCTGGAAGTGCGGACAACCAATCCGAGGAGGAATGAGATGGCACAGCGCCCAGCCCAGCGCTGGCACGTCGAGACGGTCGATCCCGAGACCGTCGACCGGCTCGCGCAAAGCCACGCCCCCTATCCAGGCGCCGCCGCCATGGGAGTCGACATCATCAGTGACCCTCATGCCGAAAACGACGAGGGCTTCAACTGGACGCTCCTCAGCCGATCCAGAAACGTCAGCGACGTCACCCCCGGCGCCACGGTGGTCGTCGGCAGCACCATCGGGACCTACCTGGCCAAGGTGATCGCATGGGACTTCGAGGTGAGCGGCACCGACCCCATCGTGGTGCTGGACCTCCTACCGGTCACCCCGAAAGCCGTCGCCGACGCCCTTGCCCGCGCCGGTTCCCTATCAGCCTGATACTCAGTCTGGGCGCTCAGAGCGAACTTCGCGGTGTCTTCCGCGGTGTCAAACGGCGCAGACTTGGCTGGACTTGAATGGACGAGGATGCGAAAACCGCTGGTCGTGAATCCCTGATGGACCCCGGTGGACCTCCAGGAGCACCCGGCGTGGGGATGGCATGCAAGAGGTTCGGGAGTTCGATTCTCCTCGCCTCCACCCCCGACCAGGCCTTTTCCGGCCGTTGGACACCCAGACCCCAGTCGCTCGGCGAGCCGCCGGTCCAGTTCAGTGATCGCGGTGGTCGTGGTCATGGCACTGAGCATCCTGGGCGAGGATCCTCATCGGAGGATTGGCTGCAGCGGGTCATTCCCACGGCCTGTCTGAGGGCACGGGTTGTCCGTCGGCGTGGGTGGGGGCGGCGACCGGGCTGAGGTAGAACCTGGTCCAGGCGATCTGTCCGTTGCGGGTAGTCATGATGTCGGGTCCACACAGGAGCGCCGGATTGCCGGTGGGGTCGGTGCCGGTCATCTCCCACTCCGACCAGATCTCGCCGCCGTCGGCGGCTCGACGGAGCACCCGTGCCTGAATGTCCGGGAGCCGGGCGAGGATCGCCGTCCAGTTGGCGGCGACGCGGTCGGAGCCGGTGAAGCTCTCGGCGGGGCGGTGCGGGATCTCGGCACGGTAATCGGGGGTGAAGCAGGCGGCGATG
>WQYN01000159.1 GCA_009781225.1 Micrococcales bacterium
ACGGCACGCACCCGCTAGCCCGCGCCACCTCCGCCGACCCCCGCCCACCTACGCACGATGACGGCACGCACCCGCTAGCTCGCGCCACCTCCGCCGCCGCGCGTCTACTTGCGCGCGACGACGACTCCCACCCGCACTCCCTAGCCCGCGCCACCCCCGCCGACCTCCGCCCACCCAAACCCTCCGCAGGTGCCTCCACCCTGCGCATTGCTGTTTTGTGGATCCCCGATTGGCCCGTTGTCGTGGCCCTCGATGCCGCGCTCGCGGATCCTTGCGCCCCTCTTGCTCTGGCCAATTCGCGGCAGGTGACCACCGTCAGCGCCCAAGCTCGCGCGCGGGGGGTGCGCCGCGGAATGCGTCGGCGCGCCGCCCAGGAACAGTGCCCTGAGCTCGTCCTTATCCCCGCCGACCCCTCCCGCGACGCCCGCGCCTTCGAGAGTATTGCGGCGCTCGTGGAGGACCTTGCCCCCGGGGTGGAGGTTCTGCGCCCCGGCCTGCTCCTCACCCCTTCCCGAGGGGCCAGCCGCTACCACGGCTCCGACGAGGCGCTGGCCGAACACATCCTCACCCAACTCGCCGAGCGCATCGGCGTCGAAGCCCAGGTCGGGATCGCTGATGGCCTGCTCGCGGGGATTCTCGCCGCCCGCCAGGGGGTGATTGTCCCTCCCGGTGCCTCGCCCGCCTACCTTGCCCCCCACCCCATCACGGCCCTGCGCACCTGCCTGGCGGAGACAGAGCGTGCCCCCGAGATTGATACCCTCCTTGACCTGCTCCTTCGCCTGGGAATTGGGACTCTCGGAGCGCTGGGCGACCTTCCCGCGAAAGACGTCACCGCCCGCTTTGGTGCCACGGGGATCTGGGCGCGGCGTCTGGCGACCGCACGGGACGCCATCGTCCCTGCTTCTATGCGGCCTGAGCAGCAGTTTGTGGCGATGCTTGACTGCGACCCGCCGTTGGAGTCGGTGGAGACCGCCGCCTTTGTCGCGCGTCGGCTCGCCGAAGACCTCCACGGCCAGCTCCTGGCGCGGGGTCGCGGCTACACGCGCCTGAAGGTGTGCGCCCGCACGGAGGCTGGCGAGGATTTGGCGCGCACCTGGCGGGTCGAGGGCCTAGATGCGATCGCTGTCACAGACCGTGTGCGCTGGCAGCTGGAGGGCTGGCTCACCCGCAGCATGAGCGGCCCCGCCCCCCTGGCCTACCTGGCCCTTCACGCCGAGGAGGTTCATCCCGGCGCGTTGCTGGCCCCGCGCCTGTGGGGCGATGTCGGCGCCGCCGAGACTCAAGCCGCCCGAGGTGCCGAACGCGCCCACTCGCTCCTCACCGCCCTCGCGCCAGCACCTCCCTATGTGGCGCACGATGACGGCCCTCACCCTGCGTTGTCTGCGCACGATGGCGGCTCTCACCCTGCGTTGTCTGCGCACGATAGCGGCCCTCACCCTCCTGTGGCAGTGCACCCCGGTGTCTATTCCCCGGTTGAGCAGGGAGGACGGGACCCTCGGACGCGCATTCGGCTGGTCCGGTGGGGGGACGAGCCAACCCCAGAGCGTCCGCTTGACCGTCCCTGGCCCGGCTGCCTCCCCGATCCGGCCCCTGCGACCGTTCCCTGCACCCCCCTGCCCGCTATCCTCTTTGACAGCGACGATCTCACCGTGAGCGTATCCGCATCTCTCCAGCTCAGCGGGCCACCTGCTCGATTGCGACAGAAGGATGAGCCGGACGACCTCGTTGTCGGCTGGGCCGGCCCCTGGCCCCTGGTGGAACGCTGGTGGGCGCCCGACGCCCGTCGGCGAGTCTTCCTTCAGCTTCTCACCACCCGCAACGCCTATCTCATGGCCTGCGAAAACTCCTACTGGACCATCGAAGGCATCTATGACTAGCGGGGTGAGTGGATATGCGGAGCTGCATGCGCATTCGGCGTTCAGCTTCCTTGACGGGGTGAGCCAGCCGGAGGATCTGGCTCGGCGGGGAGCCGAGCTGGGGCTGAAAGCGCTGGCGCTGACGGATCATGACGGACTGTATGGGGCGGTTCAGTTTGCTCAGGCGGCCCGGGAGGTGGGATTGCCGACGGTGTTCGGGGCGGAGTTGACGCTGGCAGCGGGGGTTGAGGAGCCGGGTGTTCCCGATCCGCGCGGCACTCATCTGGTGGTTTTGGCTCGGGGGATTGAGGGGTATCGGCGCTTGTCGCGGGCAATTGCCGAGGGGTATCTCGAGGTGGGGAAGAAGGGGCCGCCTCGATACCGGACTGAACGACTGGCCGAGCTGTCCGGTGGGCATTGGTCGGTCCTCACGGGGTGCCGAAAGGGAGCGGTGAGGCGGGCGTTGGAGGGAGGGAACGCTGCACCGCCACCGTTCGCCATCGACGCTTCAACGCACGCTTCGCTCCTGGGCTCGCTCGACGCTTCAACGCACGTTCCGCCATCGTTCACATCCCGCTTTGACGCAGCAGAGCGCGAGGTGAGAGCCCTGATCGACTGGTTTGGCGCGGGCAACGTGGCGGTGGAGATCACGAACCTGGGGCAGCCGGGGGATGAGGCGCGCTGCGATCAGCTGGACGAAATCGCCCGCCGAACCCACCTTCCCCTCGTGGCGACAGGCAACGTCCACTACGCGACGGCGGGGGAGTACTCGCTGGCCACAGCCCTAGCGGCGGTGCGGGCGCGGCGGAGTCTCGACGAGATGGACGGGTGGTTGCCGGCTGGGGCGACCCAGGCGTTGAGCAGTCCACAGGAGATGGCGCACCGTCACCGAAGTCATCCCCAAGCGCTGGACAATGCGGTCAACTTAGGGGTCGAATGTGCCTTTGATCTTCGCCTTGTCGCCCCCAACCTGCCGGATTGTCGCGTCCCCGAGGGCCATACGGAGGCGACTTGGCTGAGAGTCCTCACCTACCAGGGCGCGGAAAGGCGCTACGGACCTCCGGGGGCGGGCAACACCAAGGCCTACCAGATGATCGACAAGGAACTGGGGATCATCGAAAGCCTGGGCTTTCCGGGATACTTCCTCATTGTCCACGAGATCACGGAATATGCCCGTGACCAGGGCATTCTATGCCAAGGAAGAGGATCAGCCGCCAACTCAGCCGTGTGCTTTGCCCTGGGAATCACCGCCGTGGACGCGGTGAAGTATGGGCTGTTGTTTGAGCGGTTTCTTGCCCCTGAGCGCGACGGATACCCCGACATTGATCTCGATATTGAGGCGGGGCGACGCGAGGAGGTGATCCAGCATGTCTACGAGCGCTATGGACGTGAGCATTCCGCGCTCGTGGGCACGGCGATTTCCTACCGCCCGCGCATGGCGATTCGCGACGCCGCCAAGGCGCTCGGCCACGACCCCGGACAACAAAATGCCTGGTCAAAGCAGTTGGAACGGTTCGGGCACCTGAAGGGCCGGGCCATGACCGTCACCCCCTGGGGGACCAGAGACGCCAAGCCGGAAACGACCGACGACGACCTCAAGGGCATCCCCGACAGCGTCCTCGACCTTGCCGAACAGATGATGTCCCTGCCCCGCCACCTGGGCATTCACCCAGGCGGCATGGTGATGTGCGACCGCCCTGTCATCGAAGTCTGCCCCGTCCAGTGGGGCCGCATGCCCGCCCGCTCCGTCCTCCAGTGGGACAAGGATGACTGCGCAGACGCCGGCTTGGTCAAGATCGATCTCCTCGGGCTCGGAATGCTCCAAGCTGTCCGCCTCGCCTTCGAGGAAATCGAGCGACACACCGGCGAAACCTGGGAGATGTACTCCGTCCCGGCCGAGTGCCCCGAGGTCTACGACCTGCTCTGTGCCGCCGACACCGTGGGCGTCTTCCAGGTCGAATCCCGCGCCCAGATGGCGACACTCCCACGCCTCCAACCCCGCTGCTTCTATGACATCGTGGTCGAAGTCGCCCTCATCCGCCCCGGCCCCATCCAGGGCCGCGCTGTCCACCCCTACATTGATCGCAAACGCGGCCGCCAACCCGTCACCTACGACTCGCCCCTGCTCATCCCCGCCCTTGAACGCACCCTCGGCGTCCCCCTCTTCCAAGAGCAGCTCATGCAGTTGGCCATCGACGCCGCCGGCTTCAGCGCTGCCCAAGCCGACCAGCTCCGTCGCGCCATGGGCTCCAAACGCTCAGCTCAGCGTATGGAAGCCCTCCGCGAGGCGCTCTACGCCGGGATGGCAGAGCGCGACATTGGCCCCGAGGCCCGCGACCGAATCTACGAGGCGCTGAGAGCGTTTTCCGACTTCGGTTTCCCCGAATCCCACTCCTTCTCCTTCTCCCTCATCGTCTACGTCAGCGCCTGGCTCAAGGTCTTCCACCCCGCCGCCTTCTACGCCTCGATCCTCGCCTCCCAGCCCATGGGCTTCTACTCCCCGCAATCCCTGGTCGCCGACGCCCGCCGCCACGGAGTTCGCGTCCTAGGTCCCGATGTCGCCTTTTCCTCGCGTCCCGCCACCGTAGAGCGTCTTCCGACGGACGATGGCGGCACGCCCCACCCGCTCCTTCGCGGCGACTTGCGCTTGGGCGTGCGTATGGGGCTGGAATCCGTCCGGGGGATTGGCGCTGAGGTGGCGGATCGGATTGTTGCTGCCCGCTCGGATGGGGGCTTTGTTTCCCTGAGCGACTTGGCACGGCGATGCGACCTCGGTGCCCCCGCGATGGAGGCGCTGGCGAGTGCGGGAGCTCTGAGTTCTCTTGTGCCGGTCAGGCGTCGCGCCCTGTGGGCAGCGGGTGCCGCGGTAGAAACTCAAGGGATGCTGCCAGGTCTTGGGAGCGGATTGGAGGCTCCTGATCTTCCGCCGCTCACCGCCATCGAGCGCTCTGCCCAAGACGTCTGGGCGACCGGCGTCTCGATTG
>WQYN01000160.1 GCA_009781225.1 Micrococcales bacterium
CTCGCGAGTGACGGCGTCACCGGCGACCGACCTAGGGGCCCACGGCACGGCCCCCACTCTACCGATCCTGTGCTGTGGTAGGTCGCAAAACGCGGCCGCGCGCCGAATTCAGACTCTCGCGGGCAGTCGGGGGACGTCCGTGGGGAGGGGTTCGAGCCCGCCGAGCCGGCCAAGAAAGGTGAGCCACGCGACAAGGTGGTCGCCGGCATCGGCCCCCTCGGGGGTCCAAGAGGCGCGAACCTCGACAGCGACGTGCGTACCCCGGGGGCGCAGTCCTCCGAAGGATTCGTCCATCGTCTTGGTCACGGTCCCGGCGAGGGCACAGGGCAGCGGCCCGGCGGTGTCGAGCGCTTCGGTGAGCCACGTCCAGACGACCTCGGAGAAGAGCGGGTCCTCCGCCATCTCCGATTCGACCTCGGCTTTGGTGGCACAGATGACGCGCACGTCGCCCTGCCAGGCGCTAGGTGGGTCGGGATCATGGAGGACGATGAAGGACCCCGTGGCCAAAGGCCTCTCACCTCCCGGCACCTTGGCTTCGAGAGCAACGGCGAAGGGGGCGATTCGCGTGGGGGCGGGAATCTCGGTCGTGAGGGCGTGAGAGGGGATGGCGGCGTGCCTCAGGGAGTTGAGGACCTCAGCAAATCGGTCGTTGGGGGCCGCAGGGACAATCACCCTTGAAGCGTAAGCTTCTGCGCCCTCGGCAAAGGAGAGGCGCGCGGCGCGAACCCCGAGCGCAGGCGTACTCTCTCAGCGAAGCCAGGTTTCGAAGCGGTAGGCGAGGCCTGTGCGGGAGGTGAGCCACTGCGTGGGGGAAGGATCGGCGTTTGCGAGGACAAAGGTGGGGGGGAGAGCAGGGGCCGTGGTCTCGCCATCGTGCGCAGTGTTAACGATGGTGAGCTCAGCGCGGGTGACTAGGGGGAGAAGGGCGCGGTAGATCTGGCCGCCGCCAATGAGCCAGGAGGTCTCCTCTGGAGGGAGGGAGGTGAGGGTGGCCTCGGCGGCGGCGAGGGAGGCGAGCGGCTCGGCGTTGGGGGCGGAGAAGCTGGGGTCGCGGGTGAGGACAAGGCTGCGGCGCCCGGGCAGGCCAGTCTCGGGGAGGGAGTCCCAGGTGCGTCGGCCCATGAGGACCGTGGCGTTGCGGGTGAGGCGGGCGAAGTGGGCGAGGTCTTCGGGAAGGTGCCAGGGCATGGTGCCGTCGCGTCCGATGACGCGGGCTGGGGTCTGCGCCCAGATGGCGGCGACGGTCATACGGCGACCTGGGCGCGGATGGGGGGGTGGTGCTGGTAGTCGGGGAAGGCGACGTCATCCAGGGTGTAGTCGAAGAGGGAGGGCGCGGGGCGCAAGGCGAGGTGGGGGAGGGGGAAGGGGGTGCGGGAGAGCTGTTCTTCGACTTGGGCGACGTGGTTGTCGTAGATGTGGCAGTCGCCGCCGGTCCAGATGAACTCGCCGACGTCGAGACCCGTCTGCTGAGCGACCATGTGGGTGAGAAGGGAATAGGAGGCGATGTTGAAGGGGACGCCCAGGAACAGGTCGGCGCTGCGCTGGTAGAGCTGGCAGCTGAGCTCGTTGTTGGCGACATGGAACTGGAAGAGAAGGTGGCAGGGGGGAAGGGCCATGCGGGGAATATCCGCGACGTTCCAGGCGGAGACGATCAGGCGGCGTGAGTCGGGGTTGTTGCGCAGCTCGTCGAGGAGTTCGGTGAGTTGGTCAATGCTCTGGCCGTCGGGGGCGGGCCAGGAGCGCCACTGGACTCCGTAAATGGGGCCGAGGTCGCCGTCGGGGTCGGCCCATTCATTCCAGATGCGCACGCCCTGCTCTTGGAGCCAGCCGACGTTGGAGTCGCCGCGTAGGAACCACAGGAGCTCGGCGACGACGGAGCGGACGTGGATCGCCTTGGTTGTGATTAGGGGGAATCCCTTGCGCAGGTCGAAGCGGATCTGGCGGCCGAAGACTGAGCGGGTGCCTGTGCCGGTGCGGTCGGACTTCGGGGTTCCGGTCTCCAGGACGCGCCGCAGGAGGTCCTCGTAGGGAGTCGGAATCACGGGGTCATGGTATCGGGCGAGGATGGGCGGGGTGGGGGAGGCGGGAATCGGGTGTCCGGGAGATGGTGGAAATCTATGCTGACAGCGAACGCCTAGCCTCTGACCTGGGGAAACGGTGGTTCTTGGGGGTCTAACGGCCTCTCATGCGGTGGGAATCCCCGTTCGCCGATAGCGAACAGCCTCTCGCGCGTGTGTTGAACCCGACGAGACGCCGGCTGTCCCGGGGCCTCAAACACCCACCAACCACGGAAGGTACCTGTTCACATGCGCGCACGTCGCCATACCCCATCCGACTCACTTACCCCTCGCCCAAAGTTGGGCCTAACCGCGTTCGCCCGGCGAGTCCTCGCCTCAGTGGCGGTCGTTGCCGTCGCTGCAGGAGGGCTCGGCGGCGCGGTCATGTACTCCTCGTCCAACGACGCGGAAGCCGCGGGGACCGACGATCCCTTGTCCATCACGGGCTTCATCAATGGCCAGCCCAACGGGCTCTGGTCGATGGACTCTCAGTACCCTTCTGGCAACGGTTCGGAAGACCTCAGCTTCGGCGGTGTGACGCTCCCGCTCTACCCGACTTCCGACGGGTGGTTCCGCCTTCAGGCCGGCCGCACCAACTTCGTGAGCAACGTCCTACTCAACGCGCCGTTCTCCACGGAGCACGGCTTCACGACCTCCTTCGACTACCGCGCCCACAGGCTCGGCACCAACTGGATTGAGGTCGGAGGACTCTCCCTGTACCTCGTCGATGGAGACCAAGGCCTTCAACTGGGTGACCCTCGAGGCGCCCTCGGCTACGCGCAGAGCAACTATCCGGGCGGCAGAGGTGGCATCGACGGCTACCTGGCACTGGGCATCTCGGGTACAGGAGTCTGGGCATACAACGGCCTGAACTACGGTGGAAGCGTCCCCTTCTACAGCAACAACACGATGAACATCGGTCTTAGAGGCTCAGGAAAGAGCCAGGGCGTTCCCGCCGCAGACAAAAACCTTCAATACCCCTGGTTTGGTGGCGTTGAATTCCCGACCTTTACGGGGTACGGCAACAGCGCCCCAGTAGCAGATCCAAACTCTGAATACCGGAGAGTCGAGGTCTCGGGACGCAAGCATGGCTCCTCCATGCAGATTGTGGTAAAGGCCTCCGATCCGACTCGAAAGAATCAAGCGAGTAAGGGAATGAAGGAGTACTTCCGAGGCGATCTGAATGATCCTAACATGTTTCATCAGAACTACCCCCAAGCACCCCTTCCTAAGACCCTCAAGCTTGGTTTCTCGTCATCTTCTGGCGCCGCTGCTGCGGCGTGGATCGACATTAGGAACGTCCGCATTGACGCGACGACAGATGTGGCAGTCACTGGCGCTCTAGATTCCAATGTGCCGGCGAACGCCGATGGCAAGTACGAGCGTGGGAGCACGGTAGGGTTCGAGTGGACAGCCACGAACCACGGGCCAGCGCCGATCGGCAATCCTCTATCGGATCCGAAGTCCGTGGCTCGCTTCAAGAGCGACTTGGCGTCACTGTCCAATGTGCTCGATTTCAATACTGCAACCTGGACCTGCACGGCGACTGGTGGCGCTTGGTGTGAGACCTCCAGCGGTACTGGCATTGATGCCATGTCGAACTTCCGAGCCCCGGATACGGGTGCGATCACCCTTCGCCTCCAGGCGGACGTGCGGGCGGACGCTCCCCTTGGAGTGTACAAAGCCAAGGCCCTGACCCCGACCGATTTCACCAACAACACGCTCACCTATGACATGCCCTGGCTGCAGATGAACGAGAGAGTCGTCGACGGCGACCTTTCTAACAACTCGGCCGAGATCTCCTTCGAGGTTGCGAACCCGGCGATCGCCCTGTCGGTGCACGCGACCCCGAACGATGTCGCGAGCTACAAGGTTGGGCAGCAGATCACCTACACCCACACCGTGACGAACATGGGATCGTCGAACATGAACAGCGTCGCGATCGTCCAGGATTCCTTCGACGGCAGCGGCACCCTGTCCCCGCTCGCCTACGGTTCGTGGCCCGGTGGGTCTGCCGGCAAGCTCCCGGGTGGCGGGGCTGTGACGGCGACCAGGACGTACACCCTCACCCAGGCCGACATCGACGCGGGGGCCGTGGTCTACAAGGTTCACGCGGAGGGCGTTCCCAATGGGAAGACTGTGAGCACGCCGATCAAGGTCGTGACGCTCACTGGCCAGATGGTGGACGTGAATCAATCGTCGGTCACGATGACTCCTGGAGACAAGGCCGCCGACGACAGCGACTACCACACCGTGACTATCGCCCTTAAGGACAGCAACGGGCAGCCCATCGGAAACCGTTTGTCGTCGCTCTCGGCGAATCTCACGATGCCGAACGGGGCCAACGCGCGCCTGGGGAGCATGACGGAGGACACGCCAGGCACCTACAAGGTGAACGTCTACGCGACAAGGCCAGGCCAACAGACGGTCCAAGTGAATTACCGAGTGATTGGACGGCTCGGCGAAGTGTCCGGAAACTTTGTCGCGGGCGCTCCGGCGGTTGCCATCATGTCGGTAGACAAGGACGACTTGTTTGTACGGGAGACTGCAACGGCGACCGTTCAGGTGTGGGACATCCAGGGCAACCCTTGCACCTCGGGATCCATCAACTTCACGTCCAACTCCGTGAACCTATTCCTGGGAACCAAGACGGTTGCGCTGTCGAACGGAATTGCTACGCTCCCTGTGACGTCAACGGTCCCCGGGGGCTA
>WQYN01000161.1 GCA_009781225.1 Micrococcales bacterium
AGCCCTTCGAGGGTGAAGCCCGACCTCAGCCGGCCGCCGCTGACGAGGTTTCCCTGTATGGGCCTCTTACCGGAGGCCGCGGTGAGGCCTTGACCTACAACGTCCAGCCCACCGGCGCCTACGCCGGAACCGTCGTCCTGTCCGACGGCGGAGCGGGCGGATCCTTCTCTGCTTCTGTGCTCACATGGACCGGGGAGAGTACTGCCAAGACCTTCACCTACACGCCTTCGGGCGGCGGGGTGGTGACCTTGGTTGCCACGGCGTCGCTGAACACCTACCTCGGGGCTGACGTGGTAATTCCTGTCGAGGCGTTGGAGCTCGCTGTGCCGGCTTTGACCTATTCGATTACGACTTCGGCGACCGAGGCTCCTGTCGGGGTGCCCATCACCTACACCGTCACTCCAGACGGGGTGTACACCGGGACAATCCTCCTGATGCCCATGTTCGGCGATGCGGATATTGACCCCATGGTGGTTTCCTTCGCTCGCGGAGAGACCTCGAAGACGATCACCTACACGGCACGTGCTGCTGGTGAGAACGGCGTCATTGGGTTGTCGCTGGCTCCTTCGTTGATTGACGACATTGCGTTGATCACGACCTGGGCCACGGACATCGTCATATCAGGTCCTGCCTTCATGGGACTGGGCTCGTCGTCCGCAGGGTTCTTTGTTACTGCTGACGGGCCCTGGCCGGGAGGTGACGTTGTGGTGTCTCAGGCGCCTGAGAATGGGACTCTGCTGCCATCGGATGGTGTTGTTTCGCTGGTGGCGGGGGACTCGCCATCGTCCGGCTTTGGATGGAAACCCGACCGGGCGGGACGCACCGTTCTCTCTGCAACTGCACCGGGGGTATCGGGGTCGATGACCGTCATCACCCCGGCGACCGGGTACGAGCTGGTGTTCGCCACGGACGTCTTCGAGGTGGGCAAGCCGGTCGCGCTGGAGATCATCCCGAACGGGCCGTGGGAGGGGTCGATCGCGCTGTTCGCCACGAACGCGACCATCTCTCCGAACTACGTGACCTTCACCTACGCCGACACGTCGATCACGGTGATGGTGACGCCGACAGCGGTCGGGCCGATCAACGTGACAGCGACCTCCATCTCGACGTTGGGGACCGATCCGGAGCTTGGCGGAGTGGCTGAGGCGAGCAAACCCTCGCCGAGCCCAAGCACTTCCGCGCCGACAACGCCCGGCGGGGCGCCCACCACCGCGAAGCCTCCGGCGCCTCCTGCCCCGAAGCCTCCGGCGCCTCCTGCCCCGAAGCCTCCGGCGCCACCTACTCCGAAGCCTCCGGCGCCTCCTGCCGATCCCACAGCATCCATGGTGCGTGCCGCGGTGACCAAGATCAACGTGCAGGCCGGGAAGGCTGCGAAGGTGACGTTGATCGCTGATCCGGGACCCGGCCAGGCAGGGGCGACCTCGATCACGGTGAAGAGCTCGAACCCGAACGCCGTGACGGCAACCTTCCCAGGCGGAAGCGTGCCCGTGGCAGGGGAATCCACCGGCAAGGTGGGGCTCGGCGCCGCCGTGGTCCTGAACCTCAAGGCCGCGAAGAAGCCCGGGAAGGCCGCGGTAGCCGTGACCATCGGCGGCAAGTCCGTCTCCATCGCGGTAACCGTCGTGGCCAAGGCCGTCAAGACAGACAAGGCCACCATCAAGGGCAAGAAGAAGATGAAGGTCGGAACCACCATGCTCCTCAAGGCCGGCGCCGCCCCAGCCAAGGCCACCGGAGCCGTCCCCAAGTGGAAGTCCTCCAAGAAGAAGTTCGCATCTGTGGACGCCACCGGCCTAGTGACCGCCCTAGCCCCAGGCAAGACCGTAATCACCGCCACCGTAAACGGAAAGAAAGCAACCCTAGCGATAACCATCACCAAGTAGCCCCGGCACCCCCCGGGGGCTCCGCCCCCCGATCACAAACTGCGGAGTGGTCTCCTTGAAACTAACCCCCTAGATTCAAGGAGACCACTCCCCAGTTCGCCCGCCACCGCTGCTGGGGCGACCGTGGTTATTCGGACAACGATGGCGATCCGGCTCGTACGGTCAAGGCGCTCGCCGCGCGAAGCTGGAGGCTCGGGCCAAGGAGCAGAACACGACCGCCTCCCAGATCATGTGTGAACTGATCGATGCCATGTGACCGGCGGTGCCGGGCGTAGGGATCGGGCCCGGCTGCCCTGCCTGCTGGGCAGTTGCAGTTGCCAACTCGTGTCGTCAAGTGGTAGCATGGGCCCGTGGAGAAACCCTACGTCATCCTTGCGTCGGCACGTCGCCACGGCGTTGACGAGGATGACATGACCCACGCCGTTCGGAACTCTATCCGCATTGATTGTCAAGATGACGGCACGCTCATGCACGTTGGCCCCGCCAGACCGGGGACTCCCATCCTTGAGGTGGGAGTGATCATGTGGCACGGTAGGTCTGCCATCATCCACGCCATGAAAGCCCGAAAGAAATTCCTACCCGGAAGGTGACCACCATGACCAAACTCACTGCTGCTGAGCGCGCTGAGCTCGAGGCGTACGGTGCTGCCCTTGCCGACCAGATCGAGGCCGACGACTCTCCCCCGACCAACATGTATGACATGAAGGACCTTCCCCCCGAGCTTGCACTTCAGCACGCCGCGATTCTTCGCTCCATCGCTCTGGGTGAGGCCGACGCGAAGGTGCAGGACGCCGTCCAGAGCGCCCGCGAAGCTGGATTGTCCTGGCACAAGATCGCCCTTCCTCTCCACCTCACGGCCGAGGGTGCTCGGAAGAAGTTCGCGCACGTCTAGGCCCTCGACACGTGACCCGCATTTCGTACTACCCTGTGTCGCAGTACATAAGTCAGGAGGATGATCGATGGGTGTGGACGACCACCCTCGCGTGAGCCAGAGACACCCCGAGGTTGCGCCTGACGACGTTGAGGTGGCGTTCGATGGGGCTCTACGGTCCAGGGCGCGAGACACCGATCCGGTTCTGCGTCGGGTCTTGACTCTCCATACGTTTCGTGCCCGCGCGCGGGCAACGTGACCGTTATCGGCCTCCGATGAGGCGATTGATGACGGCGATGACGGCGCTGGTGTTGTGGCCTGCGGGATCGGTCCTGGTGATTCTGTCCAGGGACATGGTGATCGGCTGCTCAGCGACGGCGAAGGAGCCATCTGCCAGCTCGATCCGGGTGGGCCATGGGCGGGCGACCGTGGTCATGGGGACAACGATGGCTATGCGTCGCGTGCGGTGAAGCCGCTCGTCGCTGAGCACTAGGTGAGGGCGGTGCCCGCTCTGTTCATGACCGACCGTGGGCGACATTGGCGCCCACGCGACGTCACCGCGGCGAACCACGCGCCCAGCCGGTCCGTCGACGTCAGACATCGGCCGCTTCCTGGCTGTAGTCGTAGTCGCCCGGCCACACGCCATCCTGGCGAGCGGCAGCCTCATACTCTGCGGGGCTCGTGTTCTCCATCTGCCGCCAAAACTCGCGCTCATCGTGCTCGTCAAGTAGTCGGGCCAGGAAGGCGTCGACGGTGGTGTCCGCGGCGACGACATGGTGCTTGATCCGGTCGCGCGTTGCCACTTTCACGGCGATCGTTGTCCTTTCGAGCTGCGCTGTTGCCATGCAGATGAGCCTATCAGACGTCTGTGATTACTGTCGAGTATGATTCGCTGCCGACCCTCCCTCCACCGCCGGCCACCCGCACCCCAATCCTTCAGCCGCAAACTGCGGAGTGGTCTCGTTGAAAAAACCCCCACCAGATTGAACGAGACCACTCCCCAGTTGGGAAAGACCCGCCCCGCCGGAGCAGATCCTCTTGTTCTCGCCTGCGGCCCCAGCATCGCCGCCGGAAACCGCCCACTCGCTAACGCTCTGATAGTCGCGCGCCGACGTGCCGGGTCGCGCTACAAAGTCGCCGTGACCAAAAGGCAGGTCACGGCATCGGAACAGTGGTACAGCTTGGGCGGTGGTCGGGTCCGTGGTGCGGGTGGGAGAAGACCGGCACGTTCGCGCTTGGATCGCCGAGCCGTGGCTGGGTCCGTGTGGTTGGCTGGGAGAGGATGGCACGTTCGCGCTGGGCTCGCCAGGGGCAGTGGGCACAGGTACAGGGGCAGTGGGCACTGTCACAGGGGTTGGGTTTGGGGAGGGGGTGGGGCGTGGGCTTGGTGGTGACGCTCGGGGGTGCTGCACTGTCTGATGGTGGGCGTTGGGTTGAGCAGCGGTGTCTTCTGGTGTTCTGTGAGGTGTGTATAAGTGCCGTTGCACGTGGTGGTGGGGGTTGACAGCGGAGGTGGTGGGGGGGCGCTCGGGTCGTGTCCGTGGTGGGTGATAGGAATGGTGTGTGAGGTAGGGAGTTTGGGGAGTGGGTGCATCGGGGCGGCAGGCGAGTTGACGACAAAGGGGAACGGGTGTACGCTAGGGGTGTGACGATGCACTCGACGACTCAGGGTCCGGCCCCGGCTGGGGGCGGCGGCGTGGTGGCCGGCGTGCGTGGGGATCTGGGGGCGGTGGGTTCGGCTTCTGTGGGGGACGCTGGGGTGGCGGGTGGGTTTGGGGATGTCGCTGGGATGCACACGGATGCGGTGTTGGAGTTGGCGGGCAGGATGGATCCGTCGGTGGAGATGATGGGGCTACTGGCTGAGGTGGAGGGTCGGGAGCTGTCCACTCGCCAGGAGGTGAGGGTGTTTGGGCTTCAGGCGAAGGTGTTGGCGTGGATGCAAGCCGGGCAT
>WQYN01000162.1 GCA_009781225.1 Micrococcales bacterium
GACCGCGTCTGCTGGGTCGTGCGTGGTTGATCCCCCAGCTGCAAGCAAGACCCCAAGCCAGTCCCAGACCGTGACTTGCACGATCGGCCGACTGACTGGGCCTTCGCGCCTGCTTCCCACCTCGGGGGCTACCGAGACTGTGACGATCAACGGGACTGTTTCCTCGGATGCTCCCGCCGCTGCGTTGGTTAACACCGCGACCGTGGCTTCTGACTACGATCCGAACACTTCCAACGATTCCGACACAGCGACCACCATGGTTGAGGTCCTGGCCGACCTGGCGGTCACCAAGGTTGCCAACGCTACCGGGCCCTCAGCGGGTACCTCGTTCACCTACACCGTGACCGTGACCAACAACGGACCCTCCGTGGCACGCGACCTGGTCCTTGCCGATGCGGTTCCCACCTCGAGCCAAGGTGCTCTCCAGCTGATCTCGGTTGCTCCCGGCGCAGGCTTGACCTGCCCCTCCGCTGATGTGACCACCACTTCTGCGCGGTGCACCGCGACCAGCCTCGCGGTAGGCGCCAGCCTGACGTTGACCGTCACCACCTGGGTGACCCCAGGCACGACCCAAGGCACCAACCTGGAGAACCGCGCCGAGATCACTGCCGCGACACCTGACCCGGACGCGACGAACAACTCAGCGGCCGCCATCGTCCCCGCTGGGATTCCCTGGGCGGACGTGGCGATTGACAAGACTGCGCCAGCCACGGCTGTTTCGGGACGGTCGATCACCTACACGCTGGGGGTTCACAACCTCGGGCCGGCGGATGCGACCAGTGTCGTGATCACCGACCAGGTCCCCGCGTGGATCACCGTCTCTGATGCGAGCGCCACCTCCGGGACCTGCACGATCAACCCACCCGCCGCCAGCAAGACACCGAGTCAATCCCAGACTGTCAGCTGCGCAATCGGCCGTCTCACTGGACCTGCACGGCTTCTGCCCACCTCAGGAGGGACAGCCGAGGTTACGATCACCGGAACCCTCGACTCGGCCACTCCCGCGGGAGGCCTGACCAACACCGCAAGCGTCGCCTCGGCTCACGATCCGAACCCGGACAACGATGAAGACTCCGCGACGACTGTCATCGGAAACTCTGCGGACCTCGCGGTCACCAAGGTGGCGGTCAACCCGTCGCCCTCGGCCGGAACCTCCACCACCTTCACGATCACGGTGACGAACAATGGTCCGTCGCTGGCGCGGAGTCTGTCGCTGGCAGACGGCGTCGTCGGTGGCGCTGCGAGCGGCCTCGTGTTCGAGGAGGTCATTCCCGGTTCGGGCCTGACCTGCGCCGACCTTGTGCCGACCGAGAACTGGCGCTTCGACTGCACCGCACCGCAGCTCGCCGTGGGGGCGAGCCTGACCCTGACCGCCAAGGCCTGGGTCGGGAATGCGATCACCACAGGAACCCGGATCGAGAACACCGTCGAGGTCTCCTCGCTCACTCCCGATCCTGACTCCTCCAACAACACCGCCACGGCCGTCCTCGAAGCTGGGGTGCCGTGGGCGGATGTCGCGGTGACGAAGACGGCCCCGGCGACTGCGGTTGCTGGGCGCACGATCTCCTACGGTCTCGAGGCCCGCAACCTGGGTCCGGCCGATGCGACGAGCGTCGTGGTGAGCGATGAGGTTCCAGCGTGGATCACGGTCTCCTCGGCGACGGCAAGCTCTGGATCCTGCACGGTCACTCCGCCTGCCGCCTCAAAGCTTGCGAACCAGAGCCAGATAGTCTCCTGCGCCGTTGGACGGCTTGTGGGTCCGACGAGGACCGTGCAGGGTTCAGGAGGTCGGGCCGAGGTCACCATCACAGGGACTCTCGACTCCGCGACGCCGGCTGGCCCGCTTCCCAACACCGGGCGTGTCGACTCTGACTATGACCCGAACGCCGCCAACGACGAGGACACGGCGACCACGACCGTGACAGTCTCTGCGGACCTCGCCGTTACCAAGGTCGCCAACGCGACAGGCCCCTCGGCGGGAACCTCGTTCACATACACGGTCACCGTTACCAACAACGGGCCGTCCCTGGCCCGGGACCTGGTCCTGGCCGACGCCATTCCAAACTCGACAGTTCTCGAGTTGATCTTGGTGACCCCCGGGACCGGCATGACCTGCCCCGTTGCCGACTTCTCGGCGACCGGAGCCCGCTGTACCCTTCCCAGCCTCGCGGTTGGGGCGAGTGTGACCCTCACCGTCACGACCTGGGTGACCCCCGGCACGGCCCAAGGCACCAACCTGGAGAACCGCGCTGAGGTGACCTCCGCGACGCCTGACCCGGACTCGACGAACAACTCAGCGTCCGCCATCGTCCCGGCTGGTGTGCCGTGGGCTGATGTGGCGATCGACAAGACGGCGCCGGCCACGGTCGTCGCGGGACGGGCGATCACCTACACGCTGGGGGTTCGCAACCTCGGGCCGGCCGATGCGACCGGCGTGGTTGTCACTGATGAGGTTCCGGCAGCGATCACGGTCAGCTCAGCGACCGCTGATCAGGGGACCTGTTCCGTCAACCCACCCGCCGCGAGCAAGGCGCCGGGGCAGTCCCAGACCGTAACCTGCACGGTCGGCCGGTTGGCCGGACCTGCACGGCTCTTCCCTGGCTCGGGCGGCACGGCCGGGATCACCATCGAGGCGACGGTCAATCCTGAGACCCCCGCCGGTCCCCTCGTCAACACGGCGCGAGTCGCTTCTGCTCACGACCCGAACGCGGACAACGACGAGGCCACGGCCACGACCCTCATCGCGGTGTCTGCGGACCTCGCGGTGACCAAGGTCGCCAACTCCACGGGTCCCTCGGCGGGAACCTCCTTCACCTACACGGTGACGGTGACGAACAACGGACCGTCCTATGCGCAGAACGTGGTCCTCGCCGACGCCGTCCCCGCAGGGAGCCAGGCGAACCTCAAGCTCCTGTCGATCGTCGCTGGGGCGGGTCTGACCTGCCCCGCTAGCGATTTGACCTCGTCTGCGGCGCGGTGCACGGCGGGAACCCTCGCCGTCGGCCAGTCAGCGTCGGCGACGATCACAGCCTGGGTGACGCCCGACACGCCGCAGGGAAGAAGCCTGGAGAACACCATCGAGGCCAGTGCCGCGACGCCTGACCCGACCATGGAGAACAACTCAGCCTCCGCCATCGTCCCCGCGGGTATTCCGTGGGCGGATGTGGCGATGAGCAAGACCGGCCCAGCCACGGGGGTGGCGGGACGGTCGATCACCTACACGCTGGGCGCCCGCAACCTGGGGCCGGCGGATGCGACGAGTGTCGTGATCACCGATGTCCTGCCCGCGGTCATCACGGCGGAGTCGGCGGTCGCGGACCAGGGAAGCTGTGTCATCGCGCCTCTCGCGGCGAACAAGGCTCCCAACGCCTCGCAGACCGTCACCTGCACGGTGGGCCGGATTGTCGGGCCCGCCACGCCCGGTGGAAACTTGGGCGGGTCGGTGAGCGTAGTCGTCTCGGGGACACTCGATAGCACGATGGCGACGGGACCGCTCGTCAACACCGCTCGCGTCGACTCCGACCACGACCCGAACGCCGCCAACGACTCCGACTCAGCCACGACGCAGATCTCCCAGTCGGCCGATGTCGAGGTGACGAAGGTCTCGAATGCCGTGGCGCCGCCATCGGCCGGGACCTCCTTCACCTACGGGATCGTGGTGACGAACCACGGGCCGTCGATGGCGCGCGACCTTGTCATCAGCGACGCAGTCGCATCCGGGAGTGCTGCGGCCCTGCGGCTTTTGTCCGCCTCGGCGACGGGAGGGGTTGACTGCCCCGCCGCGGATCTGACGGCTGGCTCGGCGCGCTGCACGCTGGGCTCGCTGGCCGTGGGCGCGAGCGTGAGCCTCACCGTGACCGCCTGGGTGACTCCAGGCACGCTCGAAGGCCAGGCTCTGGAGAACGGAGCCCAGGTCGCGGCCTCGACCCCCGATCCGGACATGGCAAACAACGCCGACTCGGCGACCGTCCTGGCGGGCGTCCCATGGGCCGACGTGGCGGTGGCGAAGACCGCCTCGACGACGGCCGTGGCCGGTGAAGGTATCTCCTACACGATCATCGCGACGAACCACGGACCCGCAGATGCGCGAGCCGTGGTCATCACCGACGCGATCTCCCCGTGGGTCACGGCAACCTCGGCGACCTCCAGCCAGGGAAGCTGCACCCTGACACCCAGCGCGGCCGACAAGCTCCCGGGGGTCTCCCAGGCGCTGAGCTGCGGTGCTGGGACGATTCTGGGGCCGACAACACCCGGTGGCACCGTCGGTGGAGCCGTGACGATCCAGGTGTCAGGCACCGTGGATCCCGCCGCTCCGCTGGGACCGATGCCGAACACGGCCTCCGTCGATTCGAGCCACGACCCCAACTCGGCGAACAACTCGAGCACCGCCAGCACCAACATTATTGAGGTCGCGGATCTCTCGGTCGTCAAGACCGGGTCGCTGCCCTACATTCCGCAGGTCACCGAGGAGATTGTCTACTCCATTGAGGTGACGAACCACGGGCCCTCAGTCTCCCGCGGATCGATCCTCGAAGACCTTCTGCCCTCGGTGTTCTTCCTCGATTCCGTGGCCGGTCTGGGGATCACCTGCCCCGATCTGCCGATTCCGACGCCCGGCGACTCCACTCACGAGACGCTGACCTGCGCGGTTGGAATGATCCC
>WQYN01000163.1 GCA_009781225.1 Micrococcales bacterium
AGGGGGTTGCCGATCGGGTGGTCTGTGGTGGGATCCCACAGTCGCACCGTGTCATCGTTGCTGCTGCTGGCCAGGACGGTTTTGCCGTCGACTTGCCCGAAGGCCACCGAGTTCACCCAGTTGGTGTGGCCTTGGAGGGGGTTGCTGATCGGGTGGCCTGTGGTGGGATCCCACAGTCGCACCGTCCGATCGCTGCTGCTGCTGGCTAGGACGGTTTTGCCGTCGACTTGCCCGAAGGTCACCGAGAACACCCTGCCGGTGTGGCCTTGGAGGGGGTTGCTGATCGGGTGGCCTGTGGTGGGATCCCACAGTCGCACCGTGCCATCGCTGCTGCTGCTGGCTAGGACGGTTTTGCCGTCGACTTGCCCGAAGGTCACCGAGTGCACCCAGTCGGTGTGGCCTTGGAGGGGGTTGCTGATCGGGTGGCCTGTGGTGGGATCCCACAGTCGCACCGTGTGATCGTCGCTGCTGCTGGCCAGGACGGTTTTGCCGTCGACTTGCCCGAAGGCCACCGAGTTCACCCAGTCGGTGTGGCCTTGGAGGGGGTCGCCGATCTGGTTGCCTGTGGTGGGATCCCACAGTCGCACCGTGTGATCGTCGCTGCCGCTGGCCAGGACGGTTTTGCCGTCGACTTGCCCGAAGGCCACCGAGTGCACCTGGCCGGTGTGGCCTGTGAAAACTGCGACGTTCTGACCGGTCACGGGATCCCACAGCCGCACGGTGTTGTCGATGCTGGCTGTCGCCAAGGCGGTTCCATCTGGGCTCACAACCACCGCCCGCACCGCGCCGGAGTGGCCATGGAGTACCGAAAGCGGACCGTACGGTGTCGAAGCCATCCGCTGGTCGCCAAGGCCATCATGGTCCGCCGGAGCGACGAAGCCCTGGAAGCCCTCGATGTCTCTCGGAAAGCTGGGACACCAGATGACCTGCGTCTCGTGGAACGACGAGCCCGTCCACGTGCAGTCGAGCAACGACGCCTTGCGAAAGACCGTCCCTTTCATGCTGGCGGTGTCGAACCTGGCACCCTCGCAGGAGGTACCCAGGACTCGGGCCCTCGCCAGATCGGCCCTGTGGAACGAGGCCCCGTCAAGTCGGCACGAGAGGAATCGAGAGTCACGGAGGTCCGCCCCGTCAAGCCGCACTTTCCGAAGATCAAGCTTGTGGTCGTTGCCGGCGAACTCCCAGCCAGCCAGCGACGAGCCGCGAAGATCGGCACCAACTAGTGACTGCCGAGGGTAGCCCGCACGCTCGGCGTGAAGTGCGTACGCCAAGGCCAGTTCCGAGGCCTGGGAGCGGTATGACTCTCCGATCCTCCTTAACCCTTCGGTCAGCCGCGCCCTCGCGCTCTCAGAGGCTTCAGAAACCAGTGCACCGAGGAAATCGAGCGTCTCATCGCTTGGTCTCGGCATGGCCCAGGCCGAACCAGGGTCATCTCCTTCAAGTCCTCTCACTAGGTACTTCGCCGTGAAGAACTCCCGAAGCGACGTGTGGGCGAATCGGAACTCGTCCTCGCGGGTACGCACAAGGAACGTCGCTGTCCGCAGGTCTTCCTTGAGGATCTCCCGGGAGACACCTTCGTAGTGGTACCTCAGCGGCGTTTCCGCGATGTGCTCCACCAACCAGTCCTCGACATCATCGACGGTCCATGACGCAGACCCTCGGCGAGCCATGAGAGCAGCCAGGTGCTCCATCAGCAGGAGCTTGTGGCCGGCCGTCAGATTGTGTTTTCCCTCGTCGCGTTCAAGCCACTCCGCGACCACCCCTCCATAAAGCGCTGCCCCCGATACGGGGTTGCCCGCGTCGGCCGCCACGATCAGATGGTCAATCTGGGAGGCGATCATTGCGAGGTTCATCGGTCGGGTTGCCAGCTCGGAGAGATTGTGGAGCGAGGCGATGGTGGCAAGTGCACGATCCACGCCTGCCTCCGGTGGGTTCAGCTCGAAGTATCGTCGGATTTGCTCGCTGTCGAAGGGGAGCAGCTCCAATGCGAGGTAGTTCTCCCGGCGAATCCGATCGCGATGCTGCGACCGGAAGAAGGTCGCCTGGTCAACGACCTTGCGGAAGTAGTGCGTTCGGCACGCCATGAGCAGCTTTGGTCGTCGGAGAAGGGTTCCCTGCTCGGCGTCCGAACCGAGCGCCGTCCACCACATGCGGGCAAAACGTTGGCCCTCGTCCTTGTTGAGATGGACGATCACCTCGTCAAGACCGTCCACGATCAATACGGCATTTCCGGAGCGAACCGCCTCGAGCACCGATGCCGCTGTTATCGTCGGGGCGGAGGCTCGGTGCAGTTGAAGAATCCTGTCGATCACGCCCTCGGCGTCGAGATTGGACCCGGCGTACTCGCTTCCGACATCTCTGAGGTCCAGATAGATCGGCATGCGGGGCTCCAGTCCAAGCCCGGACCACGCCCGGCGTCTGGCCAAGAGCTCGTGGGTGAGCATTGCCGCCATCGTCGTCTTTCCCGACCCTGAGTCGCCGAGAAGCGCGCAGTACGGCCGGAAGGTGGCATCGGGATCCTCGGGGGCTTCTTCCTCGAGTGCCCACTCAACGAGAGTCGAGAGCGCATCGACCTCACGATGGTGGCCCGAACGCGCTGGCTGCACGGTGTCAAGGCCGGTGTACAAGTCGGTTTTGAGGGCCGGCGCATCGACGACGCCCCCGATGCCCCCATGCTCCAGGTTTGGTTCGACGTCACTTGCCCAGCGGTCCAGATCCCGAGCGACCGGCTCCACGAGTGCCGCAGCTTCCGCAGTCCCAGGCGGCACCATTGCCGGCCACCGATCGGAGATGAAACGGGCAATCTCCGAGGCGTACCGGTTGCGGTCTTCGGGCTTGAAGAGCTGGTCGTACCGCTTGAGCGCGTGGGGAAAGACGTCGACGAACCCCAGCGACCTCACGAACTCGGGCTCCGCCATCGTCACATCTACGGCAAATGCCGCGCGTTTGGGGAGATCCGATGGCCGCATGGGAAGGTTGGCCAGGAGTGTTGGGGTGAGGATCCAGACGACGAAGTCGGGCTTGACGCGCGTGGCGATATCGAGAGCTGAGAGGCCCCATGTGAGTTCCATGAGATCCCGAATCTCGACATCGGGCCTTGTCGCGGTTGAAGGCGGGGTCAGGTGGGCCCTGATGGCGGCGACAAGACTGGTCGAGGCGGTCGCTCCATCGTGCACAAAACCGACGAGGCGAGGTTCGTCCGGGTCTTCGAGCGCGCGGGTGCCGACAATGCGGGCGGGCGGCGGGGTCGCTGCCTCGGTTCTCGCCTCCATTGCAGCGTTGCCAGAGTGCTGCTCAAGGGCAGTGGGTGTCCTGGGTCGCCCCTCGAAGCGGATAATCCTCTCGTGTGGAGGGACGTGGGCGCGGGGGATGACGATGGCGATGCTCGCCTCCACTCCTTCGGCCGTCAGTGCGGCGCAGGCGGTCTCGACCCGTCTTGCAAGGCGGCGGAGCATCGCCCGGGCCAGAGGGGTGTCGGTGTTGGGGAAGAGGGTTTGGAGGGCGGTGGCTTCGGTGAGGCTGCCTTGCGGGGTGGCTTGACCGATGAGGTTTATCAGTCGTAGGTGATCGGTCGGGCCGAGGCGGGTGGCCAGGAGGCGGGCGACTCTGCGGGCCTCGGGCTTGGTGAGGGCGGTGGTCATTTCCATCCCTCTAGGTCGAGGCGTCTGGCGATGGCCTGGACGAGGGCTTTGACGAACTCGTTCTGCTGGTCGGAGGACCGGAGGTTGGAGAACCAGCGGGCGTTCCATAGGAAGACCTGGCGTTGGTGGATCTCGAGGTCGGTTCCGATGAGGCCCACTGGGATTTCGATCTTGTGGGCGGCGAGGGGGAGTTCGCGCTGGGTGACAGGCTTGCTCTTGGTCCATGCTGGGGAGACGCAGTGGAGGACCACTTGGTGCTCGGCGAGGCGGTGGATGTACTGGTCGGTGGGGAGGCCGACTATTGAGTCGTCCTTGGAGTTCCAGAAGGTGAAGCGGTAGTCGGCCCTGGACTCGGAGTGGCTGTCGAGAAGGCGGAACAACCGGGTCGCTGTTGGGGTGTCGTTGGTGGACCAGGAGACGAAGACGGGGACGTGGAGCCGGCTGGGGTGAGGCGCGATGGCCGTGGGAGGGGTTGGCGTGAGATTTGAGCGGTAGATCTGTGGGGCAAGTATGCTGGTCATCGCTACTCCAATGCTGGTTTTGTGTCAGGTACGGAAAACTACAATAGCAACTGTAGCAGGTGGTCGAGAGTTGTCAAGGAAGCCCGGAGGGTCAAGCGACGAGCCCTGCCCACCTACGAGGCACTCTGCATCGCGTTCGAGACTGTCGGCGGTTGATCTGCCCGTCGCGTCGGCTTGGTTTTCGCAACAGGGGTGTTGTGTATTATGGGGGGCGTACTGGGTGGGGTTGGGCAATCGTGGGAGGAGGGTCGACTCGGCGATGGGGAGTGCAGTGGGGGCGGTCCTTGCCTCTCCGGAACAGGCCACTACCAGGGCAGACATTCTCGCGATGGTTGTTGCTGAGGGGCCCATTACCGTGCTGGAGATCGCCGAGACCTTGGGGTTGACTCCGGCGGGGGTTCGGCGGCACACCGCTGTGCTCGTCGAGGAGGACCTCATCCAGGATCATGACGCCCTGGCGCCGCCGGGGGTCCGCAGGCCAGGCCGTCCG
>WQYN01000164.1 GCA_009781225.1 Micrococcales bacterium
CACCGACACGAACCGAGTGTTGGTGCTGGTGATGACGGCTGACCGGGGGATGGCAGGGGCCTACAACGCCTCGGTCCTGCGTGAAGCTGACCGCCTGCGGGAACGCCTGGAGGCCGAGGGTCACACCATTGACTTGTGCTGCACGGGAAGGCGAGGGATCGGGCACTACCAGTACCGAGGGGTGCCTCTCGTCGCGACGTGGGAAGGCTGGTCTGATGCGCCAGAGCGCCCCCATTCCCGTGAGATCGCGAACACACTGCTCCGACGTTTCCTTGCCGAAGCCGAGCCGAAAGACGGCTCTGAGCCGGGGGTTCGCGAGATCCACATCGTCTACACGCGGTTCCGGTCGATGGTGGTGCAGGAACCACGGGTCATCCGGATGCTGCCCCTGGAAATCGTCGAGCAGGACGCATCGGAGAGCGAGGAGCTCTTCCCGCTATACGAGTTCGAGCCATCCCCGGCTGAGGTGCTCGACGCCCTGCTCCCGCGCTACATCCGATCCCGCGTGTGGAACTGCCTCCTCCAGGCGGCGGCAAGTGAGCTCGCCGCCCGACAGTCCGCAATGCATACGGCGACGGAGAACGCCGAGGACCTCATTCGCCAGTACACCCGCCTCGCCAACGAGGCCCGACAGGCCGAGATCACCCAGGAGATCAGCGAAATTGTCTCCGGAGTGAACGCTCTGGCCTCAGGTGGGTGACGTCATCGTCCATGGAAAAGAAAGTGAGTTGAGCCATGACCACGACCCCTGCTGCTAAGGCGCGGTCTACCGGGCGGGTTGCGCGGGTGATTGGACCCGTTGTCGACGTCGAGTTCCCGTCGGATGCGATCCCGGAGATCTACAACGCGCTCACGGTCGAGGTGGACCTCTCGGCCCAAGGCGAGGGCGCGAAGGCGATGGTCATCACCCTGGAGGTGGAGCAACACCTGGGGGACAACCTCGTGCGGACAATCGCGCTCAAACCCACCGACGGGCTGGTGCGCGGGGCCGAGGTGACCGACAGCGGAGAGCCGATCTCGGTGCCGGTGGGGGATGTGACCAAGGGGCGCGTGTTCAACGTGACGGGCGAGGCCCTGAACCTGGCGCCGGGGGAAAAGCTCGAGATCACCGAGCGGTGGGGGATTCACCGCGACCCGCCGGCCTTTGAGGATTTGGAGTCGCAAACCCAGATGTTCGAGACGGGCATCAAGGTGATTGACCTGCTCACGCCCTATGTCAAAGGCGGGAAGATTGGGCTGTTTGGTGGCGCGGGCGTCGGCAAGACCGTGCAGATCCAGGAGATGATCTACCGGGTCGCCAACGAGCATGATGGCGTGTCGGTGTTCGCCGGGGTGGGGGAGCGGACGCGCGAGGGCAACGACCTCATCGGCGAGATGATCGACTCGGGCGTCATCGCGCAGACGGCGCTGGTCTTTGGGCAGATGGATGAGCCGCCTGGGACGCGCCTGAGGGTCGCATTGGCAGCGCTGACGATGGCGGAGTACTTCCGCGATGTCCAGTCGCAGGATGTGTTGCTGTTCATCGACAACATCTTCCGGTTCACCCAGGCGGGGTCGGAGGTCTCGACCCTGCTGGGGCGGATGCCGTCTGCGGTGGGGTACCAGCCGACTCTGGCCGATGAGATGGGGCAGCTGCAGGAGCGGATCACCTCGACGCGAGGGCATTCGATCACCTCGCTGCAGGCGATCTATGTTCCGGCCGATGACTACACCGATCCGGCCCCGGCGACGACTTTTGCGCACCTGGATGCGACCACCGAGCTGAGCCGTGAGGTGGCGGCGCGGGGTCTGTATCCGGCGGTTGATCCGTTGACGTCAACGTCGCGGATTCTCAACCCGATCTACATCGGGGAGGATCACTATCGCACGGCGATCCGGGTCAAGGCGATCCTCCAGCGCAACAAGGAGCTTCAGGACATCATCGCGATCCTCGGGGTGGACGAGCTGAGCGAAGAAGACAAAGTCGTGGTCTCTCGGGCGCGGCGGATTCAGCAGTTCCTGTCGCAGAACTTCTATGTGGCAGAGCAGTTCACAGGGGTGCCGGGGTCGACGGTGCCGTTGGACGAGACGATCTCGGCGTTCGCGTCGCTGTGTGATGGGGAGTTTGACCACATTCCTGAGCAGGCGTTCTTCAACATTGGGGGGTTGGAGGATTTGGAGCGCAAGCATGCGGCGATCAAGGCGGAGCTGGGGGGGTAGGGTCTCGTGACTGATTCTGCTGATTCGGCGGGTGCTGTGGGGGGGCTGAAGGTCGAGGTGGTGGCGGCCGGGGGGCCGCTGTGGTCGGGGCGCGGGTCGTTTGTGACGGCACCCACTCCGCTCGGGTCGATCGGGATCTATCCCAAGCACCAGCCGTTGTTGTCGCTGCTGGGAGAGGGGGAGGTTCGGGTTGACGCCGCCGATGGGGGAGCTGTTCGAGTTGTCGTTGAGGGTGGGTTCTTGTCGGTGGACTCGGATGTTGTGACGGTTGTGACGGACCATGGGGAGGTTGTGGGGTAGGGGGTGGGTGCCGGATCGTCGAGGATTGGATTGGACGAACGCTCACCGCTGCGGGTAGTGTGTCCAGGTTGTACGACGACGCGGGGTGGAGCAGTTCGGTAGCTCGCCGGGCTCATAACCCGGAGGTCGGAGGTTCAAATCCTCCCCCCGCTACTCAGAAGGGGGTCTGACCAGGGGTTTGCTGGTTGGGTCCCGTGGCGGTCCGGTGTTGGGGCAGTCAGGGCGTGACCAGAAGCTTGAAGCTGCTCTTCCCAGACGCCCGGGTGAAGATGTTGCCGAGGTATTGGCACCTCAGGACATGAGGACCGATTCTCAGTCCTTTGGTCTTGATTTCGACCGCCACCCTCGCCGACTTGTTGATGGTGGTCCGTCCAAGGACTCTCCCGGTTTGCGTCTTCACGACGACCTCGCCACCGGACCGCAGGGCAGAAGTAGCGATCTCGACGGTCACCTTGGCAGTCGTGCCGCGCTTGACGGGGCCGGCCTTGGCCACGACCCTGATTCCCGAAGGGAAGTTTCCTCCAGGCCGGACTCTCTCGGCAACCGTAAACTGATCGACGCTCCAGGTGAGCCAGTCAGAGTCCGGCTGGTCATGCAGTGGTTGGTAGCCCAAAGTGAAGTCATAGCCGCTGAGGTTTCGCCATCCCTTCTTGGGCCAGTTGCCCCTATCATCCACGGCCGCTGAGGCCTTCGGAGTGCCTTTCGGAACATGCTTATCGAGAATGAAACCATCGGGGAAGGGCATCCATACGACTTGGCCGTCCGACCGCAGCAGCCCCCACGGGTGGAAGGCAACATACTTGAGGCCGGCGGGGAGCTTTGGTGGCTGGTTCAGCTTTTCGATTCCTCGCAAATCTCCCCGATACACCAACACTGAGTCGGATCTGAGGAACATGACGTAGTCACCCATCGATGCCACATCGAGATAGCGCTTGCCCCTTGCGAGCTTCGGGACAAGATCGTGAGGGTTCTTGGGCCTGTTCGGATCTGCCGAAGGCTTCTCCCAGCCACCGGTCCGGGCCTTCGTGGGGTCTCCGTCCGGAACGCATGTCACGCGCCCACTGGTCAGTATCAGCGCCGCTGTCATTTTCCGATGTCCGCGCGTAGATTTGCCAAGGACACACGAGCCCCTCTCTCCTGCGAGCCGGTCATTGTCAAAAACCTCCACCCGCTTGGTGGACCCCTTCTGGAAAACGTCCCACACGCCCTTATCGGACGGAAGCCAGGGACGCTCCACCCAGTCCGATAGACTCCAGTCAAACTTATACGTGTTGGGCAAGTAGACCACGTCCCCAGCAGACGTTCCCATGAAAAGACCTTCGGACTCGCTGATGAAACGGGTATACCTGTCGGGCCCGGACGGGTACACGCCTCTTGAGAGGGCTTGATCCCGGCCCGCGTCGAGCGATCCCAGCGATCCATCGGAGAACAGCACGGTCTGGCCCGGCCGGCGAGTGTAGCCATCGTTTGCCTCATCGGTGGTCGCCATGTCGACGACCAGCCGTCCGGGGTGACGGAGGTTGAAAGCCGCAACCTGCTCCCGTCCATGCTCTGTGACCCCGACCAGACTGCGATCAGAACGCAGCAGTACCCCCCATAGCCCATTGTTTTTGTCGGTGAAGAACGCGCCCTTCCGATACGACATGCCCACCGGTACCGCTGGTAAGCGGATTGTCTTGGGAGTCAGATCCACCAAGTAGTTCCGGTACGTGACCAGGTATTCGCGTGCCGCCGCGACCGTGCCGGTCGAAGTGGATGCTGCGGACGTCGCCTCTTCGGGCTGCTGGACGGGCCCTGCCGCAGCGGTCGGCCCGACCGGAACCGTAGCAAGGCCGACACCGATGAGAGCAGCGCATGCACCTCCTGCCAGCAGGGTCTTCCACTTCACCGTCTTCCTCCTCAACCGTCTGGGCTAGTAGTCTCAAGCGTCTCACATCCGAAGGGTTTCCGGGCGAGGCCGTGTCCCACCCAGCCTGGTGCCGCCCCAGGTATACTGTCGGGTATGACCACTCTGGCTACCGGCACAACCATCAAGGTTCCGTCGGATCTTCGAGACTTCATCAGGGCGGAAGCCGCAAAGGCAGGAACTACTCAGG
>WQYN01000165.1 GCA_009781225.1 Micrococcales bacterium
GGCCCGCGGACGCCTCCTCGCGCTCCTGGTCGACGGAAAGCCAACGCCGATGGCGACCGGTCCCGCCGAGGTCGACGTCATCATGGACACGACCCCCTTCTACGCGGAGGCCGGTGGCCAGCAGGCAGACGAGGGCACCATCGAGTTTGACTCCGGTGCGCTCGTGGAGGTCGATGACGTCCAGAGCCCCATCAAGGGCCTGACCGTTCATCGGGGCCGGCTCATCGAGGGCACGCTCGGGCTCGGTGACCTGGGCCTCATGCGGATCGACGTGGCACGCCGTCGGGCGATTTCCCGCGCACACACGGCGACGCATATTGTTCACCAGGCCCTGCGGGAAGAGCTGGGCTCCACGGCTGTCCAAGCGGGCTCCGAGAACGCTCCGAGCCGGCTGAGGTTCGACTTCCGCTTTGGCTCCTCGCCCGGTGCGACCGCGATGAGCGCCATCGAGGAGAGGGTCAACACCCAGCTCGCCGAGGACCTTCAGGTCACCGATGAGGTCATGCCCCTGGCCAAAGCCAAGGAACTCGGCGCGATGGCCCTGTTCGGCGAGAAGTACGGCGAGAGGGTACGGGTCGTCTCCATCGGAGGGGACTGGTCAAGGGAGCTCTGCGGTGGCACGCACATGGGCACCTCGGGACAGATCGGCAGGGTGGCCCTGCTGGGCGAATCCTCGATCGGCTCGGGGGTCCGTCGCGTCGAAGCTCTCGTCGGGGACGGCGCCTATGAGTTCCACGCGAGGGAGCACCTGATCGTCTCGCGCCTTGCAGAGATCCTCAAGGTTCGGCCGGAAGAGATGCCGGAGCGGATCGAAACCCTCATGGCCCGGATGAAGGAGGCGGACAAGAGGCTTCAAGCCTTCAAACGCGAGCGGGTCCTTGTCCAGGTGGGGGAGTTCGCTGCCCAAGCTCAGGCGATTGGGGAGGTCAGGGTCGTGACCCTGGACCTCGCCGAGGATGCCGACGGTGAGGCGCTGAGAACGGTGGCTCAGGGGATTCGCGAACGCCTGGGGGAGGGCACTCCCGCGCTCGTCGCGGCGGCGGGGCGCTCCGAGGAGCGTGTGGTCCTAGTCGTGGCGGTCAACCAGGCTGCCCGGGATCTCGGGATCAAGGCCGGTGTCCTGGCGAAGAGGGCTTCGACGATCCTCGGGGGTGGCGGCGGCGGAAGGGACGACTTTGCCCAGGGCGGCGGTACCGCCTCGGAAAAGGTTCCCCAGGCCTTTGACGCGATTCGCGCAGAGCTGCCCACCTGATGCATCCAGGACGCAGACTCGGCATCGACGCTGGTCAAGCCCGTGTCGGCGTGGCAGTCTGCGATCCGGAGGGGATTCTTGCCACGCCTGTGGCGACCCTGAACCGGAGGGGAGAATCCGATGAGGAGACGGCTCGCGCCATCGTCCGTCTTGCCAAGGAGAACGAGGTGGTCGAGATCATCATCGGGCTCCCCATGCATCTTTCAGGCCAGGAAGGGGAGGCGGCGAGGCAGGCGCGAGAGCTGGGGGACGCCATCGTGCGCCAGGGGGGAGGACCGGTGCGCATGGTTGACGAGAGGCTGACGACGGTCCAGGCCGAAGCGGCGCTGCGGGAGGTGGGCTGGTCAGCGAAGCGGCAGCGGCGGATCGTGGACCAGGCGGCCGCGGTCGTGATTCTGCAGGCGGCGCTGGACGCAGATCGGGCGGGGAGCCAAGCGGCGGCGATAGACTTCGATCTCTGAGACGACGAAAGGCCGACGAGTGAGTGAGTGGTTCCCAGTCCAAACCCCACCCGAGGGCGACGGCTCACGCCGCAGGCGCGACGAGGCCCGCGTGCCCAAGCCGGCGGTGCGTCGGCGACGCATCATCACGGCGGTTGTCACGCTCGTGACGCTCGGGGCGGTGGGGCTCACGACCGTCAACGTCGTCCTGCCGTTCCTGCGCGACCTTAGGCCCTCGAAGAGCAACGAGGTCGAGGACTTTCCCGGACCGGGCTCCGGACCGGTGGAGATCGTTGTCAAGTCGGGGGAGATGGGGGCGGAGATTGCCCACACGCTCACCGATGCCGGTGTTGTGGCGACGGAGAAGTCGTTCATCAGCGCCTACAGCGCGAACCCGGCGTCGCAGTCGATTACCCCGGGGACCTATGCGCTGCTCAAGGAAATGAAGGCCTCAGACGCGGTGGTGGCGCTGCTCAACCCGACAAACCGAGTCGTGATCAAGGTGATGATCCCCGAAGGCTTCAGGGCGCGCCAGATCTACACGAGGGTGAGCGACGAGCTCGGGATCCCCGTCGAGGATCTGGTGACGGCTGCGGGAGACCCCGTGGGGATTGGGCTGCCGGAGGAGGCGAAGGGCGACGTTGAGGGCTGGCTCTTCCCCGCGACCTACGACTTCGATCCGAACACGACGGCGACGCAGGTCCTGGCGCGGATGGTGGCCCGCACCCTCCAGGAGCTGGACCTTCACGAGGTGCCGCAGAAGAAGTGGCGCAAGATCATCATTCTCGCCTCGGTCGTCGAGAAGGAATCGAAGCTCCCCGATGACCGGCCCAAGGTCGCTCGGGTGTTCCTCAACCGCAACAAGATCCAGATGCCCTGGCAGTCGGACGCGACGGTCGCCTACGGGGTGCAGGAGTTCGACTCGGTTTTCACCTCAGATGAGGCTCGCGCCGATGACAACGCCTATAACACCTACCTCCACGCGAGCTATCCGGGAGGCGCGATCTGCAACCCCGGTGCCGACGCGATTGCCGCCGCGGTCAATCCGACTCCGAAGAAGCACTGGCTGTACTTCATCGCCGTGAACCTCGTGACGGGCGAGACGCTCTACTCGGACGACCTCAACGGGCATGCCGCCAACCGCGACGTCCTCCAAGAGTGGCTGGACGAGCATCCAGGCGAGTGGTGACGTTCACGCGCCGCCGCGCCGCGGTGCTGGGGCATCCGGTGGTGCATTCCCTGTCTCCCCTGCTTCACCGCGCCGCCTATGAGGCGCTGGGGATCGCGCCGACCTGGGAATACGAGAAGTTCGACGTCGCTGAGGAGGCGCTCGAGGAGTTCCTTGGGCTGGTCGGAGCCCTCGGGCCCCTGGCCCCAAGTCAGTGGGCGGGCTTCTCCTTCACAATGCCGCTCAAGCGCCGCGCCCTCGCCCTGGCCGACCACGCCTCCCCTCTTGCCGAAGCGACCGGCGTCGCTAACACGTGGAGCAGGGACGATGACGGATGGCTGGCTTCCAACACCGACGTCCTTGGGATTGCCTCGGCTATGGGTGACGCGCACGCGCGGCTTCGCAGTGGGGCAGGGGGTTCGGGGCGGCCGTCGGGTCAGCTTAGGCGGGGCGTGATCCTCGGGGGCGGGGCGACGGCGGCATCTGCGGTTGCTGCGTTTTCCGAACTGGGAGTCCGGAGGACCGTCGTGTGGGCGCGGAGCCGATCCCGAGCCGCGGGGGTTGCCGTCGCTGCGGCGCGACTGAAGGCCCGGGTTCAGGTGCAGATGTGGGAGGGACCGGGCTCGCCGCTTGAGTCCCTCACGGAAGCCGACGTTGTGGTCTCGACGCTCCCGGCGCGTGGGGCAGATGAGCTCGCTGACATCCTGAAAGGCGGGGGAGGTTCCCTTCAAGGACGGATCCTCCTTGATGTCGTCTACGACCCGTGGCCGACGGCCCTTGCGCAGGCCTGGGAGGCGCGGGGTGGAACAGTCGTCGCGGGGTTGGAGATGCTCATTGCCCAAGCAGCGCGCCAGGTGGAACTCATGACTGGCCTGCAGGCCCCCCAAGCCGCGATGGCGGCTGCTGTGATGGGATACTGACGAGATGCGCTGGCTAACCGCTGGAGAGTCCCATGGACAAGCCCTTGTCGGAATCCTTGAGGGGATGCCCGCGGGGGTCGCCATCACCACCTCCGACATATCCGCAGCCCTGCGACGCCGGCGCACAGGGGCCGGACGCGGGGCCCGCATGGCCCTCGAAGAAGACCGCCTGCGCCTCCTGTCGGGTGTCCGGCATGGCCGCACGCTCGGCTCACCCATCGCCGTCGAGATCGCCAACTCCGAATGGCCTTCCTGGCAGCGGACGATGGCGGCCGATCCCCTCGACGTGAACAGTTCCGATGCGAGTTCCGAACCTTTGACCCGGCCGCGCCCTGGTCACGCGGACCTTCCTGGGATGGTCAAGTACGGGTTCGCTGATGCTCGCCCGATCCTCGAACGCTCCTCGGCTCGTGAGACGGCCGTGCGAGTGGCTCTGGGAACGGTCGCTGCGGCTTTCATCTCCCAGGCGCTGGAAGCAAGGATCCTCTCCCATGTCGTTGCCGTGGGATCGGTGGAGTTACCGGCCGCCGGACGCAGACCCCTTCCCGGAGATGAGGCTGACCTCGATGCGAGCCCGGTGCGGTGTCTAGACCCTAAGGTAGCTGCGGCGATGGAGGCGGAGCTTGCCGCGGTACGTGAGGCTAAGGACACGGTAGGAGGGATCGTAGAAGTCCTGGTCTACGGCCTCCCCGTGGGGCTTGGATCTCATGTACACGCTGATCGACGGCTTGACTCCCGCCTGGCTGGGGCGCTCATGGGGATTCCAGCGGTCAAGGGTGTCGAGGTCGGCGACGGTTTCGCCCTGGGAGGCGCC
>WQYN01000166.1 GCA_009781225.1 Micrococcales bacterium
CGAGGACGGTCCGGAAAAGTCCACGTAGTACGCTCTCGACCAGGAGTCCACGACCTTGACCCCGCCGTCCGCCATCGTGCGCCAATACTCAGGCCAGCCGTCTCCGAGGGCGGAGATCGTCGCGAGAAGGAAGGACAGTCCCGGGCTTGACGTTGCCGGGTTCTCCACGACCAGAAGGCTCGCGTATTCCGGTTTCGCGAGGTCGGAGAAGGTCGTCGGCTCTGGGAGGTCGTGCGCAGCAAACCATCGGTGATCAGCAAGAACGCACACGTCAGAGGTTGTGATCGCGGTGAGCTTGTCGGCATCGTCCCCGAAGGGAGCGGACAGGGCGACCTGCTCTGGAGGGAGGGCGTGCGTCAAAGGGGACGGTTCAGAGGGTGCGGCGAGCCCCTCTGACTCGGCCCCCCCGGCGGAATCAGACGCCCCCGCGGCCTCCCCAGCAGAATCAGACGGCCGCGCCGCGAGAATCCCCTCCTCGAGCGCCCGCGAGGCGAGCGTGTTGTCGATCCCGAACACCGCGTCCCCCAGCGGCGCCTCCTTGGTGAGGATGAGCTGGTTCACCATCATCCCCGCCCCTCCCGAGGGGATCACCTCGACCGAAATGCCCGTGGCCTGGGCAAACGCCTCAAACACCCCCTCGGGCGCGGCGAAAGAGTCGTGCGTGATGAGCCTCACCGTCGTGCCCGCCAGTTCCTCGGCGGACGATGGCGGAGCCTGGCTCGGTTCGTTTTCTCCAGATTGTTCAGCGTGGGTCGAGGCGGGCGTGGTCGAGGATCCCTCGGGAGAGGAGGGAGGTGATGAGCAGGCGGTGGCGAAGGTGAGGCAGGCGATAATCGCGGCTGCGCGGGGGCGGTAATGAAGCATCGCGTCATGGACCTTTCGATCGGTTCCATGGGGTTCCCTCACGTTCAGCCCAGGACGCAGATCACGTGCCAGGCCGACTATGAGGGGGAGAATCCCGACTCCCTACGCCGGTGCTAACCGGTTCAGGTTCGAGGGTCTGCGCTCGCGCGCACTCTCAGCTGGGTCTGGTGACCCGGCTCCCCTGTCGTTCCTCGCCATCGTAGCGGCTCCCCCCGCCCGCCCCGTGACAACGCGCGTCTTGTCAGCCGCTGTCATCGATGCTATGGTCGGCGTGACATCCGCTTGACGGACGCTGTCTGTCCGCTCAGCCTGACAAATCACAGAAGATTGGATCACCACGATGGCACCCTATTTCCGACGACGACTCCTACTCTTCAGCGTTGCCGCGGCGACGCTCCCTCTGGCAATCGGCGGCGGCATCACGCCGGCCCTTGCCCAATCGGCACAGGCCCAACCGGCGCTCGCCCAATCGGCACAGGCCCAATCGGCGCAGGCTCCCACGCAGGCGTTGGGATCGCCCAGCCAGACCCTTCCTTCCTCCCTCAACTATGACTCCATCTACACGTCGCCGGGGTCAATCACCCTCGACCGCAACGGCTGGTCCACCTCGACCTGGGTGCAAGCGGGCGGCTCGTGGTCGGCCAGGGCGAACGACTCCTGGATCTCTATCTCCCCCAGCTCGGGCTACGAAGGCGGCAGCCTGATGTACGTGTCGGCGGGGGCGAACCCCGGGGCGCAAAGCAGGTCCGGAACGGTGACCCTCACCTCGGGCTATGCCTCCGCCACGCTCTACGTCAACCAGGATCCAGCCCTGCCGACGGTGACCCTGTCGCAGACCAGCTGGAATCCGTCTTCATATCAGTCGAGCACCTATTTGCGAGTCGACACGAACTCGACGGGCACGTGGTCCGCAGAGTCGAGCGCGTCGTGGCTGTCTGTCTCTCCCTCCTCGGGATGGAACGGGAGCTCCGCCACGGTGTATGCGACGGAGAACACGACAAGCCAGGACCGCACCGCGACCTTGCGGTTCTCGGTCAACACCCTCGCCGGCACGGGGAGCGCGACGCTCTCCGTGAGGCAGTACGCAGGATTGCCCTCCTTGTCACTGTCGATGACAAACTGGAACCCGACGGGCGTGGCCCAAACCACCGAGATCGGAGTGACGACGAATATGTCGTCCTGGTCAGCCTCATCAACCGACCGCTGGATTACCGTGTCCCCCTGGACGGGCTGGCCCGGAGACAAACTGAGAGTCTCCATCGACGCCAACCCCTCGGAGTTCTCTCGAATGGGGTATGTCGATGTACGAGCAGGCTCGGCGTGGCAGACACTCACGGTGTGGCAGTGGGGGTCGATTCCCTCGGTCGTGCTTAGCAGCACCCGGTGGGATCCAAGTTTCACGGCGCAGGACATGACCCTACGTGTGACGACAAACATGGAGAACTGGTACGCGCATTCCAACAACAGCTGGATCTCTGTCTCTCCGGGCAGCGGTTGGGGGAGCTTCGACACCACGACAATCTATGTTCAGGCCAACACCTCCGCGACCGCCCGAGCGGGATCAGTGACAGTGACCGCAGGAAGCGCCTCTGCCACTTTGACTGTGCTGCAGGCGGGCCAACCACCGGCGTGCTCGGCGTTCTCCGTAGCGTGCACGTGGACGGTGACCTCGCCCATCACGGTCACACCGGTCGGTACGGCCATGCACTACTTGAAGTTCACCGTGCCGACCACGGGGTCGTGGACCCTGTTCTCCTCGGATCGGGCCTCGACCTCTGATCCGTATGCAGTGCTGTACAACTCGTCTCAGGCGCAAATGGCTACCTCTGACGATGATGGGGGTGATAGGCACTTCAAGATCACCGCCACTCTGACCGCGGGCCAGACCTACTACCTCGGGTTGCGCCAATACAGCACTTCATACTCCGGCCAGTTCAAGGTCAACGCGACAGCCCCCGTGCCGGCGTGCACGACGTTTGCCGTGGCCTGCGCGTGGACAGTGACCTCGCCCATCACGGTCTCGCCGACCGGTGCCACCTTGCACTACCTGAAGTTCACCGTGCCGACATCGGGGTCGTGGACCCTGTTCTCCTCGGAGCGGACGACCAACGCTGATCCGTATGCAGTGTTGTACGACTCGGCCCAGAAACAGTTGGCGCTCTCCGACGATGATGGAGGTGACCGGCACTTCAAGATCACCGCGTCGCTGGTGACGGGCCAGACCTATTACCTCGCGGTTCGCCACTACTCCACGGCCTATTCTGGCCAGTTCAAGGTCTCCGCGACGGCGCCGTGTCTGACGTTCTCCTCGGCCTGCGTCTGGACGTCGACCGCGCCCATCACGATCGGGCCGGTCGGCACTTCCCTGCACTATCTGCGGTTCACGGTACCGGTCACGGGGTCGTGGACCCTGAAGTCCTCAGATAGGGCGTCGACGGCTGATCCGTATGCCGTGTTGTACAACTCGTCTCAATCGCAGTTGGCGACCTCTGACGATAATGGGGGAGACCTCAACTTCATGATCACGGCGACGCTGACGGCGGGCCAGACCTACTACCTCGGTGTTCGCCAATACAGCTCGTCGCAGTCCGGCGTTTTCACGGTCAGCGCGCTGCCGCCGTGCTCGTCCTTCGCCACGTCTTGCTCGTGGACGGCGACATCGACGCTGACTGTCACGCCGGTCGGGTCAAACCTGCACTACCTGCGGTTTGTCGCGCCGACGACGGGGTTGTGGACGCTCGAGTCCACAGACCGCGCGTCGAACGCCGATCCTTACGCTGTCTTGTACTCCTCCTCCCAAGCGCAGCTGGATTATTCGGACGATGACGCAGGGAACCTGAACTTCAGGATCGTCGCCTCGCTGACCGCAGGTCAGACCTACTACCTCGGGGTCAGGCACTTCAGTTCGTCGCACTCTGGCTCGTTCAAGGTCTCGGGACGGCTGTGCTCGTCTACTTCTTCGGCATGCCTTTGGACACCCACCACGCCGCAGACGGTCTCACCGGTCGGGACGACCATGCAGTACCTGCGGTTCACGGTGGCGACCTCGGGGTGGTGGACGATTCAGTCCTCGGAGCGGGCGTCTACCGCTGATCCGTATGCCCAGTTGCTGCTCGGTTTCCCAATGGTTTTGGCGATGGCGACCTCCGATGATGAAGGAGGGGACCGGAACTTCAGGTTCCACGTCCAGTTGGCGGCGGGCCAGACCTACTTCCTCGGGTTGCGCCACTACAGCACTTCATACTCCGGCCAGTACAAGGTCACCGCCTCGATGTGCCAGTCGTTCTCCTCTGCCTGCGATTGGCTGGTGACGACACCGATCACCGTCTCGCCGGTCGGGACGACCTTGCAATACCAGAGGTTCACCGTGCCGACGACAGGGACCTGGAGGATCCAATCCTCGGATCGCGCGTCGAGTTCGGATCCGTATGCCGTGTTGTACAACTCGTCTCAATCCCAGATCGCGTATTCCGACGACGATGCTGGTGATCGGAACTTCCGGATCACAGCCTCGCTAACCGCGGGCCAGATCTACTACCTCGCGGTCCGCCAGTACAGCACCTCGTACTCCGGCCAGTTCAAGATCACCGCCACAAGACAGTAACCATCTCGACGCCCGGGAGCGTGTTGGACAATCCCTGCGGCAGCGGTCGCTCCCAGGTGGCGCCGCGCGGCGCCGCGGGTTGTTCAACACGCTCCGGGTGTCCTGCCCCC
>WQYN01000167.1 GCA_009781225.1 Micrococcales bacterium
GCGACCATGACAAAGCGCGAGGCCGAGACGGCATTGGGTACCGTCCAAATCCGGCCTGTGACCGCCATCGTCCTCCCTTTTCCGTCCATGCCCGGGTCCACCATAACGGGTAGGCTTCGCGACGTGGCGGAGGCTAACGCGAAGGGTGAGGGCGGCGGCGGTCGCAAGCCCGGGATTCGCCTCGCCGCCGAGACTGAGGTCACCACGAAGCGTGAGCGCAGCCCGTGGTGCTTCCTCGCCGCGGAGGCTTCGAGTGAGACGATCATCGAGCGCTCGCGGTTCCTCGCGCGCCTCCTGCCGCTGGAGGACGCAGCGCAAGCCGCGGGTCTCGTCGCCGGGATTCGCAAGCAGCATCCGGGGGCGCGGCATCACTGCACCGCATTGATCGTGGGGCGTGACGCCATCGTTCAACGGTCTTCGGACGATGGCGAGCCCTCCGGGACTGCTGGCTTGCCCATGCTTGAGGTGCTTCGGAAGCGTCATGTTACGGGCGTGTTGGCGGTGGTCACGCGGTATTTCGGGGGGATTTTGCTCGGGGCGGGCGGGCTCGTGCGAGCGTACTCGGGAGCCGTGGCCTCGGCGCTCAACCAAGCGAGACTGGAGCGTGAGGTGCCTCGGGCGCAATGGCATCTCCTGCTGCCGGCGGGGGTGGCGGGGCGAGCGGAGAACCAGCTGCGGCGGTGGGTCGAGCCGCGCGGAGGCGAGGTCAGCGTGCGCTATGGCACGGAGGTCGAGATTCTCGTGACCCTGGACCCGGAGGTGGGAGCGGATTTCGGGGTCTACACAGCAGAACGGGGGCTGACCGCTAAGCAGTCAGCCCCCGTCTTGATCCGTGTTCCCCTGGACGAAGACCCCTCAACATCCTAGGGAACCGGCATTACCCGCGTGTGTCCTCCTGAGAGCGACGGCGGCGGGCGGCCAGGAAGAGAATGAGTCCGGCCAACAGCATGCCGAAGCCTGCTGCGATGGACGGGATCACGGTCTCCGCACCGGTGTTGGACAGCCAGCCGGTGATGATCGGCTGCTTGGTCACGATGACCGTATGAGTCGGGACGGGAACAACCGTCTTCGTCTCAGTCGGATTCGGGGTCTGGACCGGAGTCGGAGTGGGCGACGGAGTCGGGGTGGTTGACGGAGGCGGAGTGGTTGACGCAGGCGGAGTCGGCGACGGAGTGGGCTCCTCGGGACGATCCACAACCTCAAACTTCTCCGAGGTGGCCGTGCGGGAGTTGGCGCCCCTGACGACGACCGTGTGGAAGCCGAGTTCTGCCGTTTCGGGGATCTTGAAGGTGAAGATCGCCTTGAAGTCCTTGTTCGCCTTGGCAGTTCCCAGCTCGATGGGCTGCGAATGCATCGCGGCCGACACAGTCTCCTGAGATTCGAGGTTCAGGACAGTAGCCACCTGGGTCTCGCCACGGTAGAGCTTCTTGACGGCGATGGTCACACGCATCTTGCCGACCCGCTTCTGAGTGGGCTCGGAAACCTGGCCGTCTTCGTCAGTCAACGTCACGTTGATGACGTCGCCTTCCTTCTGGTCCGGGTTCACGATGACCGTCCAGGTGCCGTCCTCGTCCACAATGCCTTCGCCGATGACGTTGCCGTCGGGATCGGTGATGGTCACGATGGTTCCAGGCTCGCCTTCACCGGTCACCTCGTGGCCGTCCGTCTCGTCAACAATGGGCGCCTCGGGGGCCGAACGCCTGGGGACGAACTGCATCGTCAGGCGCTTCGGGCCCGTGCCTCCGTTGGTGACGGCGGTCGTACCGACGCTTGCACCGACGATGGCGTTGCCCACCTTCGTGGAGATGATCTCCACGTTGACGGTTCCGCTGGCGTTGGTGATCAGCGTCCATGGTGCGGTCGGGTTGGCTTGGTTGCCCTTCCAGGTTCCGATACCGGTGTTGGAGAAGGTCACCTCGAGCTCGTCGATCGGGTTGTTGAACCGGTCGCGAACCTCGACCTTGGCCTCGTGGTACTCCACGCCGCCGATCCTCCTGGTCTGGTTGTTGGTACCGGTCAGCATCGTCTTGGACCAGTCCGGAGTCCGCTCAGCGGTCCACTGGACATCGACATTGCCCGACTCCCTCACTGCAACCTCACCACTGGCGGTGACCAGCGCGGCATACACCGTGTAGGTCCCAGCCCTCGTGGTCGTCATCGTCATGCTCGCGATGCCGGTGGCCGAGTTCGAGGTCACGGTCGAGGTGGCTTCGACGATCGGGCCGGTCGGGTCAGTCCAGAAGCGAACCTTCTGGCCAGGAACCGGGTTGCCGAACTTGTCGACCACAGCGACCTGGGCCGTTGAGACCTGGCCGACCGTGAGGGTCAACGGAGAAGCCGAGAGAACCGAGTCGATGGCAACAGCCTCGCCGGCGACGAACGTGGCGATGTCATTGCCGGTGGACAGTTTGATGATCGACTTGCTCGCACCATCCTGCTTGGCGGTCACGGAAACGGTGAAGCTTCCCGACTTCGTCGAGGTGAGCTTGGCCTCGTAGATGCCCTGCTCGCCAGCGACCTCAGTGAACTCCCACGCAATCGGGCCGGCCGGGCTGAAGGACACGGAATCCCTCAGCGTCTCGACCTCACCGACAATTCCGGCGCCTGCGGCGTCCATGAGCTTGACGGTGAGCATCTGGAAGTGAGCCGGATTGCCATCCGCCACAACGCCTGCGGTCTGGGAGACCGTGAACCAGGACTTGGCAGAATCGATGGGACCGTTGACGAACACGGCCTCGATGACACCCGAACCCGAAGGCTGAACACCAGCGGCTTCGGCGTACACCTTGTAGGTGCCCGGAACGGAGGTGGTGAAGCTGATGTTCGCCACACCGTTAATGTCGGTCGTAATGAAGCCGTCAGCTGTCATGGCGATCGCGGGAACCGTCCACACGCGCAGGCGCTGGTCGGCGATCACGTTGGACTGCGCATCACGCAAGGTGACCTTGGCCGTGTGAGTGCCGGAGATCACCAGCTGCGGATTCGTGGTCGTCAGCTCGAGGAGCGACTTGCTTGCATCCGGAGTGCCGGCGACGAACGCGGCGATCCGGTTGGCGCCCTTCGCATCGAGCGTGTCGCGCACGCCAGCGATGGTGACGGTGACGTCGTGCAGACCAGCCTTCGTCGAGGTGATGTTGGCGGTGTAGATGCCCTGCTGGGTGGCGTGGGCCGTGAAGCTTCCGACCACTGCCGGAGTCGCCGTTGCTGACAAGGAGGCCGCTGCACCTGAGATCAGGTTGCCCTGGGCGTCCTTGAGCGTGACGGTCACGGTGTGCTTCTCCACGCCGTTCGCGGTCTTGGTTCCCGTGGTCACCTCGTAGGAGGAGGTATCCGTGCTGGGCGCTCCCGGGTGGAAGGTCACGAAGCTCGGGGAACCAGCGGCCGGAGCGATCGGCTCGCCGACCAGGACCCGCAGGTCGAAGATGTCAGCGAACGTTGAGGTGATCGGAGCGGTGTAGTTGCCTGCCTGGTTCTGAGAGGCGGAGCCCTCGACCCACTCGCCGACCTGAGGAATGCCCTCAGCGATGCCGCGAGCGGTGAAGGCCACGGAGATCAGCTGAGCGCTGCCCTGAACCGGGACGCCACGCTCATCGCGCAGACGAACCGTCAGGTAGTGCGCAGCCGTCCCATTGGCTTCCAGGCTTCCCGTGGTCACCGTGTAGTCCGACTTGGTCGTGTCGACATTGGTCGTGGCAAACTCCTGGACCAGGTGGTCTGCAGGCTTGACGACTGCCATGGAGGTGACACCAGGCGCCGTGACGGTGGCCCGAACCTGGACCTTTCCGGCCAGAGGCGCGGTGATCGCGACCTCGGCCCGACCAGCGGCATCGACTGTCACCGGCGAGGACGGGGTTGCCTGGGCGCCGAGCAGACCCGACAGGGCGAAGCTCACGCGCACAGCCGGTCCGGTGACCGGGTTGCCATAGACGTCGCGCACGTCAACCCATGCACGGTGCGGATCCGACGGGTTACCAGCGAGCTTGACCTCGGTGGTTCCGTTGAGGGTCGTCATCTCAGCCGAGGGCACACCAGCGGTGAACACCATGGCCAGGCGTGCTGGGCTGGCGCCACCGTTGGTGACCTCGATGGAGTTGATCGAGGCTCCGATGATGGCCGAGTTGGCCACATTGGAGACGATGTCGATCGTCACCACGCCAAGAGCGTTGGTGCTCAGCGTCCGCGGGGCGCTCGGATTGGTCTCGGTGGTCTTCCACGTGCCCACACCGGTGTTGGTGAGGGTGACGTCGAGGTTGGGAATCGGGTTGTTGAACCGGTCGCGAACCTCCACCTTGGCCGAGTGGTACTCCACGCCGCCGACAACCCGGGTCTCATTGTCCGTGCCGGTGAGCATGGTCTTGGTCCAGTCGGGTGTCCTCTCGGCGGTCCAGGTGACCTGGATGTTGCCGGAGTTTTTGACGGTGACTTCGCCACTGGGGGTGACCAGTGCGGCGTGGACGGTGTGGGTGCCGGCCTTGGTGGTGGTCATCGGAACGCTGGCAATACCAGTGGTCGGATCGGAGGTGACGGTGGTTTGGGAGCCGCCGTTGATCGGAC